>NZ_JASCPP010000180.1:0-7759 GCF_029959745.1 Pseudomonas sp. PS01298
CCCTCCGGTGATGCGGATGGCCTCTTCGCGAGCAACCCCGCTCCCACATTCGACCGTATTCCACCTGAAGGAACCCGATTGAATGTGGGAGCGGGCTTGCTCGCGAAGGGGCCCGAACAAACACCACCTATCCCCAGATGAGCCCCGCTTGTCCGCGACATGATGTCCTTTCATATGCCATCTAAAACCCATTGGGTTAGAATGCCCTCCTTTTCTGCCCCCGATCCTTGAGGACCGCCATGTTCAGCCGTGATTTGACTATTGCCAAGTACGACGCCGATCTCTTCGCCGCCATGGAGCAAGAAGCCGTGCGCCAGGAAGAGCACATTGAGCTGATCGCTTCGGAAAACTACACCAGCCCTGCGGTGATGGAGGCTCAAGGCTCGGTTCTGACCAACAAGTACGCCGAAGGCTACCCAGGCAAGCGCTACTACGGCGGTTGCGAGTACGTCGACGTGGTTGAGCAATTGGCCATCGACCGTGCCAAGGAACTGTTCGGCGCCGATTACGCCAACGTCCAGCCACACGCCGGCTCCCAAGCCAACAGCGCCGTGTACCTGGCCCTGCTGCAAGGCGGCGACACCATCCTGGGCATGAGCCTGGCCCACGGCGGTCACCTGACCCACGGCGCCAGCGTTTCCTCCTCGGGCAAGCTGTACAACGCCGTTCAATACGGTATCGATGCCAACGGCCTGATCGACTACGACGAAGTCGAGCGCCTGGCGGTCGAGCACAAGCCAAAAATGATCGTGGCCGGTTTCTCTGCCTACTCGCAGATCCTGGATTTCCCACGCTTCCGTGAGATCGCTGACAAAGTCGGCGCCTACCTGTTCGTCGACATGGCTCACGTAGCCGGTCTGGTCGCCGCTGGCGTCTACCCGAACCCAGTGCCTTACGCTGACGTCGTGACCACCACCACGCACAAGACCCTGCGCGGTCCACGTGGCGGCCTGATCCTGGCGCGCGCCAACGCCGACATCGAGAAGAAGCTGAACTCCGCCGTCTTCCCGGGCGCCCAGGGTGGCCCGCTGGAGCACGTGATCGCAGCTAAAGCGATCTGCTTCAAGGAAGCCCTGCAGCCTGAGTTCAAGACTTACCAGCAACAAGTGGTGAAGAACGCCCAGACCATGGCCAGCGTGTTTATCGAACGCGGCTTCGACGTGGTTTCCGGCGGTACTGAGAACCACCTGTTCCTGCTGTCGCTGATCAAGCAGGACATCTCCGGTAAAGATGCTGACGCTGCCCTGGGCAAAGCCTTCATCACCGTGAACAAAAACTCCGTGCCGAACGACCCACGTTCGCCGTTCGTCACCTCCGGCCTGCGCTTCGGTACTCCGGCTGTGACCACTCGTGGCTTTAAAGAAGCAGAGTGCAAGGAACTGGCCGGCTGGATCTGCGACATCCTGGCAGACCTGAACAACGAAGCCGTGATCGACGCGGTCCGTGAGAAGGTCAAGGCCATCTGCAAGAAGCTGCCGGTCTACGGCGCTTGATTGCAGTTGCTTGAATGAAAAAGCCCGGCTCAAGAGCCGGGCTTTTTTGTGGCTGATCGTTCCCACGCTCCGCGTGGGAATGCCTCTTGTGACGCTCTGCGTCACGCTTTGGGACGCGGAGCGTCCTGACCTGCATTCCCACGCAGAGCGTGGGAACGATCAGGATTGGTAAACCCGTGCAAACCCTTCGCGGATTTTGTCTTCGGGCAACTCATCGGCAATAAACACAATCACACTCTCGCGCACCTCGCCCTCGGCCCACTCGGTGTCCCAATCGAACCCGTAGAGCTTCAGCACGCCTTGGAACACCATGCGCCGGTCCTCTCCGGCAATGTTCAGCACGCCCTTGTAGCGCAGCAGCTGCTTGCCGTGGTCTTCCAGCAGCTCATTCATGAACTCACTGAGGCGGTCGATATCCAGCGGATGTTCGGTGCGCAGCACCAGGCTGGAGATACGGTCGATGGACGGCGCCGCACTCACCGGGCGCAGGCTCATGCCGGCGTTGAGGTTGAAGCCGCGGACATCGAGCAACTCGGCCAGGTCGATGGCGCCATGGTCCACCACACGAATCGGCGCGCGGCGGTTGATGCGGGTCAGGCGCTCGCTGAGGGCCTCGAAGGTGGCGTCGTCCACCAGGTCACGCTTGCTCACCAGCAGGCGGTCGGCAAAACCGATCTGGGCCTGGGCGATGGTCTGGGTCAGGTGGTGCTCGGCATGCGCCGCGTCCACCAGGGTGATGATGCCGTCGAGGATGTAGCGCTCACGCAGTTCTTCATCGATAAAAAAGGTCTGCGCCACCGGCGCCGGATCGGCCAGGCCGGTGCACTCGATCACCAGGCGGTCGAAGGCGATCTCGCCGCTGTCCAGGCGTTCCAGCAGCAGGTACAGGGCTTTGGTCAGGTCGGTGTGGATGGTGCAGCACACGCAGCCGTTGGACAGGGTCATGACTTGCACCGGTTCTGTACCCAACAGCTGGGTATCGATTCCGGCGTCACTGAATTCGTTTTCGATCACGGCGATTTTCAAGCCGTGCTCGGCCTTGAGCAGATGGCGCAGCAAGGTGGTCTTGCCGGCGCCGAGGAAGCCGCTGAGGACGGTGACGGGGATGGGAGAGGACAAAGACAGTTCTCCTTGAAATTGAAGGTACACAAAACAAATGTGGGAGCAGGCCTATGTGGGAGCCGGGCTTGCCCGCGATGCAAGCACCTCGGTGTATCAGTGACACCCAAGTGATGCTATCGCAGGCAAGCCAGCTCCCACACAAGCCGGCTCCCACAGGGATATTGCGTTAACTCAACAGCACTTAGGCCCACCCTTGCCACCGTAACGGGCTTCCTGGCGTTCCCGGAAGAACGCCTTGTAGTCCATCACCGGTTTGTCCGGGTGCTTGGTTTGCATATGCTCGACGTAGGTGTCGTAGTCGGGCATGCCGACCATCAGGCGCGCGGCCTGACCGAGGTATTTACCGAGGCGACTGATGTCATTGAACATGGCTGCAATCCTCGTTTACGCGTCCGGTACGGCCTGGAACGGGGCTTCTTTATCCGTACGTTCCTTGTTGCCCCAGGCGGCGACGCCGACCTTGAGCGCATAGAACAGGATGCTGAATACCACGAACAGGAACAGTGCTGTCAGCGTTGCGTTGGTGTAGGCGTTCCAGATCACGTGCTGCATCTGGTCGACGCTCTTGGCCGGGGCCAGGATCTGGCCGTTGGCCAGCGCATCACTGTACTTCTTCGCCAGCGACAGGAAGCCGATCGCCGGGTTGGCGTCGAACAGCTTGATGAAGCCTGCGGTGGTGGTGCAGATCAGCAGCCATACGGCCGGCAGCATGGTCACCCAGATGTAGCGTTGGCGTTTCATTTTGATCAGTACAACGGTCGCCAGCATCAGCGCGATACCCGCCAGCATCTGGTTGGAGATACCGAACAGCGGCCACAAGGTGTTGATGCCGCCCAGTGGGTCGATCACGCCCTGGTACAGCAGGTACCCCCACATCGCCACACAACCGGCGGTGGCAATCAGGTTGGCTGTCCACGACTCGGTGCGCTTGAGCGACGGCACGAACGAACCCAGCAGGTCCTGCAGCATGAAGCGACCGGCACGGGTGCCGGCGTCGACTGCCGTGAGGATGAACAACGCCTCGAACAGGATCGCAAAGTGGTACCAGAACGCCATGGTGTTTTCACCCGGCAGCACACTGTGCAGGATCTGCGCGATACCCACGGCCAGCGTCGGTGCACCGCCGGCACGCGCCAGGATGGTGGTCTCGCCGATGTCATGGGCCACGGCCTGCAACGCCTCAGGCGTTATCGCAAAGCCCCAGCTGCTGACGGTTTGCGCCACGGTCATCACGTCACCGCCGACCACAGCGGCCGGGCTGTTCATGGCGAAGTACACGCCAGGCTCAATCACGGAAGCCGCGACCATGGCCATGATGGCCACGAACGACTCCATCAGCATCGCGCCGTAACCGATGTAACGGGCGTTGACTTCGTTATCCAGCAGCTTGGGCGTGGTGCCCGAGGAAATCAGCGCGTGGAAACCCGAGACCGCGCCACAGGCGATGGTGATGAACAGGAACGGGAACAGGCCGCCCTTCCACACCGGGCCGGTGCCATCGATGAACTGGGTCAGGGCCGGCATTTTCAGCTCTGGCATGGTGACCAGGATGCCGATCGCCAGGGCGATGATGGTGCCGATCTTGAGGAACGTGGAGAGGTAGTCACGCGGCGCCAGGATCAGCCATACCGGCAGTACCGCCGCGACGAAACCGTAGCCGATCAGCATCCAGGTGATCTGGATCCCGGTGAAGGTGAAGGCTTTGGCCCAGGTCGGGTCAGCGGCAATCTGCCCGCCCAGCCAGATCGAACCCAGCAGCAACAGCACGCCAATGATCGAGATCTCACCGATGCGGCCCGGGCGGATGTAGCGCATGTACACACCCATGAACATCGCGATCGGGATGGTCGCCATGACCGTGAAGATGCCCCATGGGCTTTCGGCCAGGGCCTTGACCACGATCAGCGCCAGCACCGCGAGGATGATGATCATGATCAGGAAGCAGCCGAACAGCGCGATAGTCCCCGGAATGCGGCCCATCTCTTCGCGAACCATATCTCCCAGGGAACGGCCGTTGCGACGGGTGGACAGGAACAGGACCATGAAGTCCTGCACCGCACCGGCCAGCACCACCCCGGCAATCAGCCACAGGGTGCCCGGCAGATAGCCCATTTGCGCCGCCAATACCGGGCCGACCAGCGGACCTGCACCGGCAATCGCCGCAAAGTGGTGACCGAAAAGGATGTGTTTGTTGGTCGGCACATAGTCCAGACCATCGTTGTTGAGCACTGCGGGGGTGGCCCGCCGTGGATCGAGTTGCATCACGTTGTTAGCGATGAACAGACTGTAGTAACGGTATGCAACCAGGTAGATGGCCACAGCAGCGACCACAATCCACAAGGCGTTGATCGCCTCGCCGCGGCGCAAGGCCACTACGCCCAGGGCGCACGCTCCTACAATTGCCAGCACCAGCCAGGGTAGGTGGCGTAGCAGGCTATTATTATTTTTCATTTTTATATTCCAGCCAGGGTGGACAGAAAGGACAGCCATCCCGAGTTTAGCGCTGTTGGCCTCAAAGACCACCCCCCTACATTGGTCTAGAGCCTTGCAACGGCAAAAAAAGCACAAATAAAAGCCCAATGATGGCGCAGGGCTACAATCCCCTTATCCACAGAGGGTTTGACCATGAGTGAACAGCCGTCAGATCGCCGCCGTTTCCGGCGTATTGCCTTCGATGCCAGGACCACCATTGCACAGGCCGGCTGGAATTGGCCGGTGCAACTGGTGGATTTGTCGCTCAAAGGTTTGTTGGTGCAACGCCCTGATGACTGGCGGGGCAATCGCGCAGAGCCGTTCGACGTGGAGATTCGCCTCGATCCACAGGCGCATATAAAGATGCAGGTCAGGCTGGCCCATGACGATCACGGGCAGTTGGGGTTTGTGTGCGAGCACATTGACCTGGATTCGATCAGCCACCTGCGGCGGCTGATCGAGTTGAACCTCGGTGATGAGGAGGAACTGCACCGCGAGTTGGCGGCATTGCTGGAAACCTGACCGTTCGCGCAGACCTGCATAACGGAGTGCCTGCTAATGTTGTGCAAGCTGATCCACCGCTATCGCAGGCAAGCCAGCGCCTACATTGAACAGGGTTGCCAGTGGGGTCAGTGCTTACTCGAACAACGCATCCAACGCCTGTTCCAGGCGGGTTACGCCGATCACCTGCAATCCTGGCGGCATCTCCTTCGGGGCATTGCCCTTGGGCACGATGGCGCGCTTGAAGCCGTGCTTGGCGGCCTCCTTCAAACGCTCCTGGCCACTGGGCACCGGGCGGACCTCGCCCGACAGGCCGACTTCACCAAACACCAGCAGGTCATGGGGCAATGGCCGATTGCGCAGGCTCGACATCACCGCCGCCATCAACGCCAGGTCGGACGCCGTCTCCAGTACCTTGACCCCACCGACCACGTTGAGGAACACGTCCTGGTCGTGAGTCGGAATGCCGCCATGACGGTGCAAGACCGCCAGCAGCATCGCCAGGCGGTTCTGGTCCAGGCCGAGCGTGACGCGACGGGGGTTGGCCAGGTGGCTGTCATCCACCAAGGCCTGGACTTCGACCAGCATCGGTCGGGTGCCTTCCCACGTGGCCATCACCACACTGCCAGGGACTTCTTCCTGGGCACGGGTCAGAAAAATCGCCGATGGGTTGGAGACTTCTTTCAGCCCGCGGTCAGTCATGGCGAACACGCCCAGCTCATTCACCGCGCCGAAGCGGTTTTTCACTGCCCGCAGCAAACGCAGGCGACCGTCGGATTCGCCTTCGAAATACAGCACGGTATCGACCATGTGCTCCAGCACCCGTGGCCCGGCCAGGGCGCCTTCCTTGGTCACGTGGCCGACCAGGAAGATCGCCGTGCCGCTCTGCTTGGCATAACGCACCAGCAGCGCCGCACTTTCGCGCACCTGGGATACACCACCCGGCGCTGATTGCAGTTGCTCGGTGAAAATCGTCTGGATCGAGTCGATCACCATGACCTTGGGTTTTTCGATGCGGGCCGTGGCGATGATGCTTTCGATGCAGGTTTCGGTCATGACCCGCAGTTGGTCCTGGGGCAACCCAAGGCGGCGGGCGCGCATGGCCACTTGCTGCTGGGATTCTTCACCCGTGACGTACAGCGCCGGCATGCGGCTGGCGATGCTGCACAGGGTTTGCAACAGGATGGTGGATTTGCCGATGCCCGGGTCACCGCCGATCAGCACCACTGAGCCGTCCACCAGGCCGCCGCCAAGTACGCGGTCGAGCTCGCCGGAGGCCGTGGAGAAACGCGGGATTTCCTCGACGCTGACTTCGGCCAGGGTCTTGATCTGTGCCTGCTGCCCAGTCCAGCCGGCGCGGCCGGTGGGGGCTGCGGCGCCGCCGCTTTCGATCATGGTTTCCGTCAGGGTGTTCCACGCACCGCACTCGGTGCACTGGCCGGCCCACTTGGGAAAGGTCGCGCCGCACTCGGTGCAGCCGTACATGCGCTTGGCCTTTGCCATTTGAGAACCTCCAACCGAAAAACCGCGATGATAGCTCAGCGCGACGCCGGGGTCCGGATTTCACCGCTGGCCAATCGTGAAGCACTGTTGCCGGCCGGGTCTTCGGCGTCTAGGTTGGCGCCCTTGGCTTTCAATGCATCCAGCAGCTCGACGCGCTTGAACAGCCCGGCATACATGGCCGCCGTCTGCCCGGCGCCGTTGCGTAGATCGGGATTGCAGTCGGTGGCCAGCAGGCGCTGGGCAATTTTCAGCTCACCCTTGAAGATCGCGCCCATCAACGCGGTATTGCCACGTTTGTCCTGCACGCAGGCATCGGCGCCGGCCGCGAGCAGGCGCTCCACGTAGGCGCTTTCGCCGTGGTAGGCCGCCAGGATCAGCGCGGTGTAGCCCTTTTCATCCTGGGTGTTGAGGCTGTAGCCGGAGTCGATAAAGGTGTCGAGCATGTCGAGGTCGCCACGGCGGGCAGCGTCGAAATAGTAATCCTGCAGCTGCGCCTGGAGCGCGACGGGATCATTGGCGGCGGGCTGCTCGGCCAACACGTTCAGCGACCAGCAGGCCAGCAGAGCCCATAAGAAGGTACGCATCATTCAATCCTCTGCGTAACCCTGCAGGCGCCGGTTTGCCGGTGATGGCGGCGTTGATTACGCCATCGCCGGCAAGCCCGGCGC
>NZ_JASCPP010000181.1:0-7750 GCF_029959745.1 Pseudomonas sp. PS01298
GGCTTGCCCCGCGTTGGGCTGCGCAGCAGCCCCATCAAAAACCCATGCGGAGTGTCAGATATACCCCAGCGCGAGGTTTAGGGCGGCTTCGCCGCCCAACGCGGGGCAAGCCCGCTCGCCACAATAAACATGCTCACCACAATAAGCCCGCTCGCCACAACAAGCCCCCCACAACAAGCATGCTCACCACGACAGGCCCGCTCGCCACAGTGACTCGCGCCTGGCCTCAAGGGGTCTTGAGAATATCGCCCGGCACCGGGCGTTCCGCCGACCCCACACCCGGCGAGCGCACCTGGATAATCAGCAATGCGGCAATCACCGCCGGAATCGCGCAGAAGAAAAAAATCTGCTGCACCGGAATCTGCATCGCCAGCAGCATGCTGCCAAACAGCGGCCCGAGGATCGAGCCAAACCGCCCCACACCCAATGCCCAGCCGGTACCCGTGGCGCGTACGTGCGCCGGGTAGAAGTTGCTGGCGAAGGCATTCAGGGTCAGTTGCCCACCGATGATGCAGAACCCGGCCGCGAACACGCAGGCCACCAGGTAGCGCGGATTGTCGTGGTTCAAGCCCAGCAGCACAGTGCACACGGCTGCTGCCGCGAGTACGCCGGACAGCAGCCGGACCTTACTCTTCAACCGGTCGGCAAACCACGCCATGCCAATCGCGCCCAAGGTGCCGGCAAACAGGAACATCGAGGTCACCAGGTTGGCTTGCTTGAGGGCCAGGCCGCTTTCCAGCAACAGCGACGGCAACCAACTGATCATGAAGTACAGCAGGATCAGGCTGACGAAAAAGGTCGCCCAGATCAGTACGGTCGGACGCGCGTAGCCATTGCGAAACAACTCCACCACCGTCAGCTTACTGCCTTGCTCTTGAGCGTTTTCCGCCGCGCTTGCCGGCGGCGCCTGCCAGCCGGGCAGCATGCGCGCGGTGACCTTCTGCAGCCGCGCATACGGCGGCGCATCACGCAGCAGGCGCGGCAGTGATTCCGGCAGCAGCCACATCAGGAAAGGAAACAGCAGCAATGGCGTGACACCGCCCGCCAGGAATACCGCCTGCCAGCCATACCCCTCGATAAAGCCCGCCGCCACAAACCCGCCCGCGGCGCCGCCGAACGAGAAACCGCACGCCGCCAGGGTCACCATCAGGGTGCGCAGGCGCGGCGGCGAATATTCCGACATCAAGGCCATGGCGCTGGGCATCGCCCCGCCCATGCCAATGCCGCAGATAAACCGCGCGGCCATCAGCGTCGTCAACGAGTTGGCGAACACCATCAGTACCGTGAGGCTGGCGTAGATCAGGACGCAGCCAAGCAGGATGCGCCGCACACCAAACCGATCCGCCAGGGGCGTCACCAGCAGCGAGCCGAGGGTCAGGCCCAACAGGTTGGCGCTGAACACCGGGCCGAAGGCGGCTTTTTCCAGGCCCCAATCCTTGGCCAGCGCAGGCACTACATAGCCCAGCACCTGGGCGTCGTAGCCATCGGTCACCAGCAGCAGCGCCAGCAACAGGAGGATCAACCACTGATAGCGCGACACCGGACGGGCGTCGAGTGCCGCGCGAAAGCTGGCAATCTGATTGTGCATCGCAAGGTACCTGTATTGTTTTTATATTCTGGACACGCTGGAGACCCCATGTGGGAGCGGGCTTGCTCGCGAAAGCAGAGTGTCAGTCGTCGACTCTGTGACTGATACAGCGCATTCGCGAGCAAGCCCGCTCTCACAATTGATCGGTGCAAGCCTTCAGATTCACGGGGTGGCAGGGGTATCCGGCTGATTTGCGGGATGAGCCTGAAGAAACGCCGGATGCCCAGCCGCCAACGCCATTACCCGCCCGATACGCGGGTACGCCGTCAACGCCACCTTGAAGCGCTCCGCCGCATACACCTGCGGCAGTAGAAACGCATCCGCCAGCCCCGGCTGCGCGCCAAAGCAATAACCCTCGTCGCCAATCAACTGCTCCACCGCGCCCAGGCCCTGGCTGATCCAGTGCCCGATCCATTCCAGCAACTGCGCCTCGTCATGTCCCCACTGGCGCAGCAGGTTCTGGGTGCTGGAGTTGTGCAGCGGGTGAATGTCACAGGCAATGATCGAAGCGACCGCGCGCTCGTGCGCACGGGTGGCCAGGTCTTCGGACAACAGCGGCACCTGTGGATAACGTTCGTCCAGGTACTCGATGATCGCCTGAGACTGGATCAACAACTCGCCGTCATCTGTGCGCAAGGCCGGCACGCGGCCCTGCGGGTTGATGGCCAGGTACTCCGGCTGGCGATTGGCGCCGCCCGCCGGCACCAGCAGATTCACTGGCAGCGCAGTGAAATCCAGGCCCTTGAGCGCCAGAGCGATGCGCACCCGGTACGACGCGGTGGAGCGGTAGTAGGTATAGAGTTCCATCACCCTGCCCTCCTAGCGCGCGGCGACCACGGTGCCGCGGCATTCGCCGAAGCCAATCGAGGCATGGCCTTCGCGACTGCAACGCGCACGCAGGATGATTTCGTCGCCGTCTTCGAGGAATTTGCGCACCTCGCCGGAGGGCAATTCAATCGGTTTTTTGCCACCTTCGGTCATCTCCAGCAGGCTGCCGAATTGCCCGGCCTGCGGCCCCGACAAGGTGCCTGAACCAAACAGGTCACCGGCCTGCAACTGACAGCCATTGACGCTGTGGTGCGCAACCAACTGCGCCACGGTCCAGTACATATGCAGGCTGTTGCTCAGGGCCAGGCGGTGGGCCGGCAGGTTCTGCTCGCGCATCGACGCGGTGGTGAGCAGCACTTCCAGTTCGATATCAAGGGCCCCGTCCGCCTGGTCGCGCTGATCCAACAGGTACGGCAGCGGTTGCGGGTCGCCTTCGGGACGCGCCGGTTGCGCCTTGCGGAACGGCGCCAGCGCTTCGGCCGTCACCACCCAGGGCGAGATCGTGGTGATAAAGCTTTTCGACAGGAACGGCCCCAACGGCTGGTATTCCCAGGCCTGGATATCCCGCGCCGACCAATCATTGAGCAGGCAGAAACCGGCGATATGCTCGGCCGCATCGCCAATTGCAATCGAGTCGCCCATGGCATTGCCCTGGCCGATCCAGATGCCCAGTTCCAGCTCATAGTCCAGGCGTGCGCAGGGGCCGAAGCTGGGTTCGGTCTGCCCGGCCGGCAGGGTCTGGCCTTTGGGACGACGGACTTCGGCGCCCGAGGTGCGAATGGTCGAGGCGCGTCCGTGATAACCAATCGGCACGTACTTGTAGTTCGGCAGCAGCGGGTTATCCGGGCGGAATAGTTTGCCGACGTTCTGCGCGTGCTCGATGCCGACGTAGAAGTCGGTGTAGTCGTGGATCTTGGCTGGCAGGTGCATCTGGCAATCAGCGGCGCGATGCAACACCTGCGCTTCACGGGTTTGCAGTTTGCTGCCCTCCGCGAGCAGTTCCAGCAGCCGTTCGCGCAACGCCACGCGCGGGCCTCGGCCGAGTTCGAAAAAGGCGTTCAACTGGCCGCCGGCGGTGGCTTCAACTGCACGCCGGGCTTCACCGTCGAACTCGTCCACGGCCGCGTGCAGGTCGAGGATCGCGTCGCCGATCGCCACACCACTGCGCGGTGCCGAGCCGTTGATACTGAACACGCCCAGCGGCAGGTTCTGCAGGGGAAAATCGCGATGACCGTTGGCGGAGGCTACCCAGCTGCGGGTGAGGGTTGATTGCGTCATGGGTTATCTCCGATTCGGGTTGAAGGTGGCAGGCAACGAGGCCCAGCACGCGTCGTAGGAAAGTTGCAACTGCGGGCATTGCAGCGCGAATTGCGTGGGCCGCAGTACCTGGCTGGTCTCGAACATGAAGGCCATGGTGTTGTCGATCTTGTGCGGCGCCAGGTCCACATTGATGGCCTTGGTGCAGGTCTCACCGTCCGGGCCGTGGGCACTCATGCAGCTATGCAGCGAGGCGCCGCCGGGCAGGAAACCTTCGGCCTTGGCATCGTAGGCGCCCTGGATCAGGCCCATGTATTCGTTCATCAGGTTGCGGTGGAACCACGGCGGACGGAAGGTGTTCTCGGCCACCATCCAGCGCGGCGGGAAGATCACGAAGTCGAGGTTGGCCAGCCCGTGGGTGCTGGTGGGCGAGGTCAATACGGTGAAGATCGACGGGTCCGGGTGATCGAAACTCACCGTGCCGATGGTGTTGAAGCGGCGCAGGTCGTACTTGTACGGCACGTTGTTGCCGTGCCAGGCCACCACGTTCAGCGGCGAGTGGTCGAGCTCGCAGGCCCACAGTTCACCGAGGAATTTCTGCACCAGCGTTGTCGGCTG
Organism: Pseudomonas sp. PS01298; assembly: GCF_029959745.1. Lineage (NCBI taxonomy): Bacteria > Pseudomonadati > Pseudomonadota > Gammaproteobacteria > Pseudomonadales > Pseudomonadaceae > Pseudomonas > Pseudomonas sp. PS01298. The sequence goes on from NZ_JASCPP010000181.1 coordinate 4,292, forward strand.
CTTCAGGTCTTCGTAGTGGGCGACGGGGCTGAGGAAGTCGCGTGGGTTGGCCAGGCCGTTGCTGCCGATGGGCCCCAGGTCCGGCAGGCGCAGCGCTGCGCCGTGGTTTTCGGCGACGTAACCGCGCGCTTGCGCATCCAGCAGTTCGACGCGGAATTTAAGGCCGCGCGGCAGCACCACGATTTCCAGCGGCTCGACGTCCAGCACACCGAGTTCGGTGGCGATGCGCAGGCGCCCCTGCTCGGGGACGAGCAACAACTCGCCATCGGCGTTGAAGAACACGCGGTCCATCGAGCGGTTGGCGCGGTAGTGGTAGATGCTGATACCTGAAGGCTTTTCCGAGCCGGCGTTGGCGACCATGCCGACCAGACCGTCGATAAAGTCCGTCGGCTCACTCGGAATATCCAACGGGTTCCAGCGCAGGCGATTGGGCGTCACCGCGCCCAGTGGTCCACCGGCCAATTGCCGCTCCAGCTTGGCGAACGCCGGGTGATTGGCCGACGGCTGGATGCGATACAGCCAGGTGCGGCGGGCTTCGCTGCGCGCCATGGTGAAGGCAGTGCCGGAGAAGAGTTCGGTGTACAGCCCGTAGGGCGCTTTTTGCGGGGAGTTCTGGCCGACCGGCAATGCGCCGGGCAGGGCTTCGCTGGCGAATTCATTGCCGAAGCCCGAGAGGTATTCGAGGTTCATGGATCATCCTCTGACGGAAGTTGTTTTTATCGTAATCCAGTTACGCATAACGTAATTTGATCACTGTCGACCGTCAAGCTATAAAGACGCCCATTCATCTCTCGGATTCTCGCCCCTCCATGGAAAAGCCCCGCGACACCGGTAAACAGAAAGTCCGCTCGGCCGAAGTGGGCACCGATATCCTCAAGGCCCTGGCCGAATTGTCGCCGGCCACCTCGCTGTCACGCCTGGCCGATCATGTGCAAATGCCGGCGAGCAAGGTGCACCGTTACCTGCAGGCGCTGATCGCCTCGGGGTTTGCCGAACAGAACACCGCCACCAACCACTACGGTCTCGGCCGCGAGGCGCTGCGTGTCGGCCTGGCCGCGCTGGGCAGCATGGATGTGTTGAAAGTCGGCGCAATGCCGCTGGCGGAACTGCGCGATGAATTGAATGAAACCTGCTTTTTGGCGGTGTGGGGCAATCAAGGCGCGACCGTCGTGCACATCGAGCCGGCGGTGCGCGCCATCACCGTGGTGACGCAGTTGGGGTCGGTGTTGCCGTTGCTCAGTTCGTCCACCGGGCTGGTATTCAGCGCCTTCCTGCCTTCGCGGGAAACCGTGGAGTTGCGTGAGCGTGAGGTCCAGGCCGGCATCGCCCATGCCCTCGCGGACGATCAGGCCTATGCGCGCACCTGCGAGCAGATCCGCCAGCGCGGCCTGCACTTTGTGCACGGCCTGCTGATGCCGGGGGTGGATGCGTTGTCGGCGCCGGTGTTCAACGCGGTCGGGCAAGTGGCGGCGGTGATGACCGTGGTCGGCCCCACCTCACTGTTTCACGCCGATGAAGATGGCCCGGCGGCCCAGCACTTGCTGGCCGCCACTCGGGCCGTGAGTTGGCGCATGGGCTATCAGCCCTGAGTCAACTCACTCGTGCCATTGGCTCAAGGCCAGCGCCACGCGGTTTTCCACAGCGCGAATAGGCGCGGCGTCACTCACGTAGTTATTGCTGATCATCGAGAACACCAGGCGCCGCCCCTTGGCGTCGGTGATGTAGCCACTCAGCGATGACACGCCGGCCATCGAGCCGGTCTTGGCGTGCAGGTTGTTTTCGGCAACGCTGCCACGCAGGCGATAACGCAGGCTGCCACCGGTCATGCGGTCGGCATTCCCGGCGATCGGCAAGGCGTTGTACCAGGCCTCGAACCACGGCTGTCTGGACGCGGCCAGCAGCAGGTCGGTGAGGGTCTGCGACGACACCAGGTTGCGTCGCGACAAGCCCGAGCCGTCCACCTGGCTCAGCGTCGCCGGGTCCAGCCCCTGGCGCTGCAGAAAGCCCGCCACCGCCGCCACGCCCGCCGCTGCCGTGCCGGCATTGGAGGTCTTGCGGCCCATGGCCTTGAGCAAGGCTTCGGACATATTGTTGTTCGAGAGTTTGAGCAACGGCGTGATCAGGTCCTGCAGCGGTGCCGATTGATGCTCCGCCAACACAGTGGCCGTCGCAGGGCTGCTCCCACCGATCACACGCCGCCCCAGCACCTGGATGCCCTGCTGCGCCAGCGCCTGCTCGAACAGATTGGCCACCAGTTGCGTCGGCTCCCACACACTCACCCACTGCCGGCTCTGCTTGCCCGGCGCCAACGCGCCGCTGAGTTGCAGCAGGTTGGTGCCGTGCTGGCGAGTGATCGCGTAGCTGTTGCCCGCTCCGCTCACCGCACGATTGCTGAGCTGCACATAATCGGTGGCCGGGCTCACCACGACACTCACCGGTTGCCCGACTGCTACCGGCGCGCGGGCGGTAACGAGCAAAGTGCCCGCATCAAAATCGCTGTTGGGCGACACCGTCAGCGCCGAAATCTGTGCGCCGTAGTAGGTGCTTTCGTCATCCTGGGCCCAGTCCACGCCGAGGCGCTCGGCGTCGAACCAGGTGTCGTCGAACACCAAATCGCCCTGCACCTGGCGCACGCCCTGGCTCGCCAGTTGGGCGGCCAGGGCCTGGTAGTCGGCAAACTGCGTGGTCGGGTCGCCCAGGCCACGCAGGTACAGGTTGCCGCTGAGGCGCTCGCCTTGGCGGGTGCCGTTGCTCAAGAGCTGGGTGGAAAAGCGGTACTGCGGGCCGAGCACATCCATCGCCGCAGCAGTGGCCAGCAGCTTGAGGTTGGAGGCCGGGATCAACCGCGTGCGCGGGTTGTGCTGATAGAGGGTGGTGCCACTGCGGGCGTCGCGCACCATCACTGAGACGGTGGCGCCGTTGAGGGCCGGGTCGGCCAGCAGGTGGTCCAGGGTCGCTGGGGTGGAGGTCGGCGAAACACTCGCGCAACCGCCCAGTAAAAAGCTCAAGCCGACCCACAGCGTGCCGGTGTGTAACCATCGTCCAAAGTGCATCAGTATCGTGTTCCGCAAAGCGTCAGGTGGCGGCAACGCTAACAGCTCAAGGTGTTTGTGGCGAGCGGGCTTGCCTCGTTGGGCGGCGAAGCGGCCCCAATAAAGCCACTGCGTTTTTTTCAGGGGTATCGCGGTGCCTGGATTTGGGGCTGCTGCGCAGCCCAACGCGGGGCAAGCCCGCTCACCACAGGAAGCATGTCGGCCCTAAAAAGGTTTGCTTGTCACAGGCAGCATGCTGGCCCCCAAAAAGCTTGCTTGTCCCAGGAAGCACACTGGCCCCCAAAAAGCTTGCTTGTCACAGGAAGCATGCTGGCCCCAAAAAGCTTGCTTGTCACAGGAAGCATGCTGGCTCCCAAAAGCTTGCTTGTCACAGGAAGCATGTTGGCCCCAAAAAGCTTGCTGGGCA
>NZ_JASCPP010000182.1:0-7659 GCF_029959745.1 Pseudomonas sp. PS01298
CGCGAAGGCGGTGTATCAGAAGCTTATCCGGCGGCTGACACACTGCCTTCGCGAGCAAGCCCGCTCCCACATTCAGTTCTCTATTGCTCCTGATTAATCCCCCGTTAACCCCCCTCTGTTTAAACCACTCTCTGTGTGTAAACTTGCGGCCATTGGCACAACCAAACAAAGGGAAACGGGGATGAGTGACGAATTGCGTTTAGGCAGGGAGCGGCGCTTTCTGGTGTTGCTGGGCATCATCTGCCTGGCGCTGATCGGCGGTGCGCTGTACATGCAGGTGGTGCTGGGCGAGGCGCCGTGCCCGCTGTGCATCCTGCAACGCTATGCGCTGCTGTTGATCGCGATCTTCGCGTTCATCGGCGCGGCCATGCGCACCAAGGGGGCAATCACGTTGTTTGAAGGCCTGGTGATCCTCAGCGCCCTCGGCGGCGTGGCGGCTGCCGGCCATCACGTGTACACCCAGTTCTTCCCACAGGTCAGCTGCGGCATCGACGTGCTGCAACCGATCGTCGACGACCTGCCGCTGGCCAAGGTGTTCCCCCTGGGCTTCCAGGTGGACGGCTTCTGCAGCACCCCGTACCCGCCGATCCTCGGCCTGTCCCTGGCGCAATGGGCGCTGGTGGCGTTCGTGCTGACCGTGATCCTGGTGCCCCTGGGCATCTATCGGAATCGTCAGCGCCAGGGCTGAACCGTTACACAAACGCCCCGGTCCTTCTTGAAGGAAGGCCGGGGCGTTTTCGTATGTAGGGATTTGTGAAAGGGCTGTGACGAGGGGCAAGTTTAGGTGCGCGCAGTGTGCGACATGTTGTCACACGGACGCTGTCGCAGGACGTTTCTGACCCGCCGATCGGCCGCTTAAATTTGCACCGAGCGGTCAATTTGTGCTGTCAGTTCGTCGTTTGCAGCGGCCTCGCACGCTTCGGTTGTTCGAGGCTCGCGGTGATCTCTGAATGCCTTGTTTTATGGGGGCTTGCATCGGTTTGCCTTGCCCTTACGACCTGTAGGGGATGCGACTCACTGACGAATAACACGGCAATTTTTGTGGTTTTTGTTGAGAATCGAACGCGATAAGATCGCGAACCGTTGCAATAATGGTGAAGGATTATTGCTGTAATCGATAAAAATTATTTCTTTATAAGACATGGTTTATACATCGCTAGCTAACTACAATCGCCCGCACTGAATGTCCGGTGCTGTTCAATATTTGAGCATTGGAGCGGTCGAGGGGCAGATGGATGGCTCTGTGCGACCCCAGGTTCCGGCAGCCTTTCAACTATCCGCACCAAATGGAATTGGTCTGTAACAAGGCCTTTAACCACGAAATCGAATAAGAACTCACCGCAGGTCCGTGAAACGTAGAGTTATGACGTGATGGGCAGGCTCTTATTCAATCGAAGAGAAATGCCAACCCTTGGCAGGGTGAAGTGTTGGCGATCAAAACCCAACTGCATTGCGCAAGCTGCTTTAGAGGTCGTGAGATGAGTAAAAACAGGTACCCCCGATTACTAGGCTTTTTGCCGCTGCTTGGCATGATGTTAATGCTGGGAGGCTGCAAGTGGACCTTGATGGACCCAAAAGGACAGATCGGTCTGGATCAACGCAACCTGATCATCACCGCGACCCTGCTGATGCTGTTGGTCGTGGTGCCTGTGATCATCATGACGTTCGCCTTCGCCTGGAAATACCGCGCGTCGAACACCAGCGCGACCTACGCGCCGAAGTGGTCGCACTCCACCAAGATTGAAATCGCGGTGTGGCTGGTTCCGATCCTCATCATCATCGCCCTGGGTTACATCACCTATAAGTCGACCCACGAGCTGGACCCGTACCGTCCGCTGGAGTCCGACGTCAAGCCGATCAACATCGAAGTGGTCGCGCTGGACTGGAAGTGGCTGTTCATCTACCCGGACCTGGGTATCGCCACGGTTAACCAGATCCGTTTCCCGGAGAACACCCCGCTTAACTTCCGGATCACCTCCGACGCCGTGATGAACTCGTTCTTCATCCCTGCCCTGGGCGGTCAGATCTACGCGATGGCAGGCATGCAGACCCGACTGCACCTGATCGCCAACGAAAAAGCTGAAATGGAAGGCATCTCCGCGAACTACAGCGGCGCTGGCTTCACCGGCATGAAATTCAAAGCGATCTCGACGAGCCAGGAAGATTTCAACGCCTGGGTAGCCGAAGTCAAGGCCGCACCTAAACAGCTTGATCAAGCTGAATACGATGCCCTGACCAAACCGAGCCAGAACAACCCAGTCGCCCTGTACTCCACGTATGAGCCGAACCTGTTTCAGAAAATCGTCGACAAGTACGAAGGTATGAAGCCAGGCAAGCCGGTCAAGCACGAGAAGAAAGAAGTGGCCGCGGTTGAAGGTTCTGACACGGGCTCGCATTCAACTGCTGGGGCAGAGGAGTAAACGATGTTTGGTAAATTAAGTTGGGATGCGGTCCCGTTCCACGAGCCGATCGTAATGGTGACTATCGCCATGATCGCGCTGGGTGGTCTGGCACTGTTTGCAGCAATCACTTATTTCAAGAAGTGGACCTACCTGTGGACCGAGTGGCTGACTTCGGTCGACCACAAGAAAATCGGCGTCATGTACGTCATCGTTGCCATGGTCATGCTGCTGCGTGGTTTTGCCGACGCCATCATGATGCGTACCCAGTTGGCCATGGCCACCGAGGGTTCGCCTGGCTACCTGCCACCTGAACACTATGACCAGATCTTCACCGCCCACGGTGTGATCATGATCATCTTCATGGCGATGCCATTCTTCACCGGCCTGATGAACCTTGCCTTGCCGCTGCAGATTGGTGCCCGTGACGTTGCCTACCCGTTCCTGAACTCCCTGAGCTTCTGGCTGCTGGTTTCCGGCGTGGTGCTGATCAACGTGTCCCTGGGCGTCGGCGAATTCGCCAAGACCGGTTGGGTTGCGTATCCGCCATTGTCGGGCATCCAGTACAGCCCTGGCGTGGGTGTGGACTACTACATCTGGGCGCTACAGTTATCAGGGCTCGGGACGACATTGACGGGGGTCAACTTCCTGGCCACCGTCCTGAAGATGCGCGCTCCTGGCATGAAACTGATGGACATGCCGATCTTCACCTGGACCTGCACCTGGGCCAACGTCCTGATCGTGGCTTCGTTCCCGATCCTGGCCGCTACCATGGCGCTGCTGTCGCTTGACCGTTACCTGGATTTCCACATTTTCACCAACGAACTTGGTGGCAATCCAATGATGTACGTGAACCTGTTCTGGGCATGGGGTCACCCTGAGGTGTACATCCTGATCCTGCCAGCGTTCGGTATCTTCTCTGAAGTGATCTCGACCTTTACCGGCAAGCGCCTGTTCGGTCACCACTCGATGGTCTACGCCTCCGGCGCGATCTCGGTACTGGGCTTCATGGTGTGGCTGCACCACTTCTTCACCATGGGTTCGGGGGCCAGCGTCAACGCCTTCTTCGGCCTGGCGACGATGCTGATTTCGATCCCGACGGGGGTGAAGCTATTCAACTGGCTGTTCACCATCTATCACGGCCGTCTGCGTATCACCAGCCAGGTCCTGTGGACCCTGGGCTTCATGGTGACCTTCGCCATCGGCGGCATGACCGGCGTACTGCTGGCCATCCCGGGTGCTGACTTCGTGCTGCACAACAGCCTGTTCGTGATCGCTCACTTCCACAACGTGATCATCGGTGGTGCGGTATTCGGCTACATCGCTGGTTTCAGCTTCTACTTCCCGAAAGCGTTCGGCTTCAAGCTGCACGAAGGTTGGGGCAAGGCTGCATTCTGGTTCTGGATCTCGGGCTTCTTCGTCGCGTTCATGCCGCTCTATGCACTGGGCTTCATGGGCATGACCCGTCGTCTGAACGCCACTACCAACCCTGAGTGGGTGCCGTACCTGTACGTCGCCATGTTCGGTGCGGTGATGATTGCTGTCGGTATCGCCTGCCAGCTGATCCAGCTGTACGTGAGTATCCGTGACCGTAAGCAGAACGCTTGCGAATCCGGCGACCCATGGAATGGCCACACCCTGGAATGGTCGACTTCGTCGCCACCACCGTTCTACAACTTCGCCGTGATCCCTACTGCGAACACCATTGATGCGTTCACCGAAGCCAAGGAAGACGGTACTGCGTACCAGCAACCGAAGCACTACGAACCGATCCACATGCCAAACAACACAGCCACTGGCGTGGTGATGGGCGGCCTGCTGACCGTGTTCGGTTTCGCGATGATCTGGCACATCTGGTGGCTGGCAATCGTGAGCCTGGTAGGCACTATCGGTTACTTCATCATCCACGCTGCCCGTGATGATCAAGGCTACATGGTGCCGGTCGAAACGATCGAACGCATCGAAGCCGAGCAGCACGCTCGCCTGGTAGCCGAGAAGAAAATCCCGGCCAACCGTGTAGAAACTTCGTTGGAACAGGCTTAAATCATGTCGAACTTAGTGACCAATGCTGGACACGCCCATGTCGATGACCATGGGCACGATGACCATCACCACGACTCGGGGCCGATGACCGTTTTCGGTTTCTGGCTCTACCTGATGACCGACTGCATCTTGTTTGCGTCGATCTTCGCGGTGTACGCGGTACTGGTAAACAACGTAGCGGGTGGCCCGTCGGGCCACGACATCTTCGAACTGCCTTACGTGCTCGGCGAAACCGCCTTGCTGTTGTTCAGTTCGATCACCTACGGCTTCGCCATGTTGGCCTTCTACAAGGGCAACAAGAAGGGCGTACTGAGCTGGTTGGCACTGACCTTCCTGTTCGGCCTGGGCTTCATCGGCATGGAGATCAACGAGTTCCACCTGCTGATCTCCGAAGGCTACGGTCCGCACCGTTCCGGTTTCCTGTCGGCGTTCTTCACGCTGGTCGGCACCCACGGTCTGCACGTAACTGCCGGCCTGCTGTGGATGGCGGTGATGATGTATCAGGTCAATAAACACGGCCTGACCAACACCAACAAGACTCGCCTGAGCTGCCTGAGCCTGTTCTGGCACTTCCTGGACGTGGTCTGGATCTGCGTCTTCACCGTTGTTTACCTGATGGGGACTCTGTAATGGCTAATGCACACTCCCATGACCATGACAGCCATGATGCGAGCCACGGCAGCGTAAAGTCTTACGCTATCGGCTTCATCCTGTCGGTAATCCTGACGCTCATCCCGTTTGGTCTGGTGATGTACCCGACTCTGCCAAAGTCGATCACCTTGATGATCGTATTGGCGTTCGCGGTGATTCAGGTTCTGGTTCACCTGGTGTACTTCCTGCACCTGGATCGTTCCAAAGAGCAGCGCGATAACGTGATCGCGTTCGTGTTCGCAGGCCTGGTAATCCTGCTGCTGGTTGGTCTGTCGATATGGATCATGTTCAGCATCCATACGTTCATGATGGCGAAGTGAGGTAAGACCCGATGTCGCTTAAGCACTTTATCCAAATCACCAAACCGGGGATCATTTTCGGTAACGTGCTTTCTGTGGCGGGCGGCTTCTTCCTGGCCTCCAAGGGACATGTCGATCTGGCCATCTTCCTGGCTGCAATGATCGGTACGTCCCTGGTGGTAGCTTCCGGTTGTGTCTTCAACAACTGCATCGACCGTGACATCGATATCAAGATGGAGCGCACCAAGAATCGCGTGCTGGTCCAGGGCCTTATCTCCCTGAAGCTGGCACTGATCTACGCGACCGTCCTGGGTGTTGCCGGTGTGGCACTGTTGTACAAGGTGGCCAACCCGTTGGCGGCGCTGTTTGCCGTGATCGGCTTTGTCATCTACGTCGGCCTCTACAGCCTGTACCTCAAGCGCAAGTCGGTTCACGGCACGCTGGTGGGCAGTCTGTCGGGGGCGATGCCGCCGGTGATTGGTTATGTAGCTGTGACCAATAGCTTCGACATGGCCGCGCTGACGCTACTGGTGATGTTCAGCCTGTGGCAGATGCCGCATTCCTACGCCATCGCGATCTTTCGCTTCAATGACTACCTGGCTGCGTCGATTCCGGTCCTGCCGGTCAAGCGTGGCATCCAGGTGGCCAAGAAACACATCCTGCTGTACATCCTGGCCTTCCTCGTGGCGACCTTGATGTTGACCTTCAGTGGCTACGCCGGCATGAGCTACCTCGCCGTCGCTGCCGCCATGGGCATGTACTGGTTGTACATGGCCTGGACCGGCTACAAGGCGGTGGATGACACCGTCTGGGCGCGCAAGCTGTTCGTGTTCTCGATCTTCACCATCACCGCGCTCAGCGTGATGATGTCCCTGGATTTCCAAGTGCCGAAAGAGCTGTTGCTGACCTACGCTCACTGAGTGTCACAGCGTTGAAAAAGCCCCGCCTTCGAGAGAAGCGCGGGGCTTTTTCTTGGGCGCCGGTTTAAATTCGTCCAGGATTATCTCGTCATACCTCTCTGTACGAGCTGTGCGAATCCATCCCCGGTCTACAAGGAGTAGTTACCATGGTCAGCGTTAGTCGTCGGTCCCTTCTTGCCTTTGGCGCTGCGTTACCCTGGCTGGGGCGCCTGGAGTGGGCGGTGGCGGCCCCGTCGAAACCGACTGACGCGGTGCTGCTCAACTACAACGAAAGCCCCTACGGCCCCTCACAGGCGGCGCGCGAAGCCATGGCGCGTGGTATCGCCACCTCCGGGCGCTATCCCTACCCGCACATGTACGCGCTCGCCGCATTGTTTGCCCAGCAGCAGGGCCTCGCCGCAGAGCAGGTGGCGGTGTTTTCGGGCTCCATGGCCGCCCTGCGCTATGCCGTGTTGGCGTTCACCAGTGCCTCTCGTGGCCTGGTGATGGCTACGCCGTCCTACGAAGTGCCGCGCCAGGCCGCCGAGTCGAACAAGGCGCCGGTGCATGAAGTGAACCTTGGCGCCGACCACGCCCACGATATCCCCGCCATGCTCGCCGCCGATCCCCAGGCCGGCATGCTCTACCTGTGCAACCCCAACAACCCTACCGGCACCATCACCCCGCTTGATGCCATCCGCCTGGCGCTGGCGAACAAACCCTCCGGCAGCGTGCTGGTGGTGGACGAGGCCTACATCGACTTCGCCGACGTGCCCAGCGTTGTCAGTTGGGTCAAGGACCACGACGACCTGCTGGTGCTGCGCACCTTCTCGAAAATCTACGGCCTGGCCGGCGCCCGCCTGGGCATGACGATCGGCCATCCGGCGCTGCTGGAACGGTTGGCGGTGTTTGGCGGCGACAACGTCCCGGCGGGCACCACCTTGCTCGGCGGGCTGGCGAGCCTCGAAGACATCAAGCTGCTGCCCCAGCGCAAGGCGCTCAACACGCAACTGCGCGACGAGACCGTCAACTGGCTCAAGGCCCGTGGCTTTACCTGCACGGCGTCGCAGAGCAACTGCTTCATGATCGACGTGAAGCAACCGGCGGAGCAGGTCGTCGAGACGCTGGCCGCGCACGGCGTGATGATCGGAAGGGTGTGGAAGAATTGGCCGCAGTGGGTGCGGGTGACGGTGGGGAACAAGCGGGAGATGGCGCGGTTTCGCGAGGTGTTTGCGCAGGTTGAACGGGGCAGTTGAGTCCGCATTGTTCAACATGTGCGCGCTGCTATTTGAGCGACACAAATCAAATGTGGGAGCGGGCTTGCTCGCGAATACGGTGTGTCAGCCAGAACCTTTCTCGCTGATCCAC
>NZ_JASCPP010000183.1:0-7422 GCF_029959745.1 Pseudomonas sp. PS01298
GGCTTGCTCGCGAAAGCGGTGTGTCAGGCAAAGATGCAGTGACTGATGTAGCGCATTCGCGAGCAAGCCCGCTCCCACATTTCGATAGGGTTTTGTCAGTTCGTTGGGCTGTAAGGGCGCATGCTGGGTTCGGAGTGATTTGTCGAACATACCCCAGGCCACGTTCGCGTCGATAGGCCGGGCCTGATCTCAGGTCAATGCAGATCCAATGTGGGAGCGGGCTTGCCCGCGAAAGCAGTGTGACAGTCAAAGATGCAGTGACTGATGCAGCGCATTCGCGAGCAAGCCCGCTCCCACATTTCGATAGGATTGCGTCAGTTCGCCGGGCTGTAACGCCGTACACCGGATTCGGCATGCGGAATCTGCGCGGCAGTGCTGCCCGAGGCCTGGAACAATACCAGGTGTTCTGCCGCGACACGGATACCCACATCCGCGCCGACCTGATGATCCGCATGGCTAGGGAATATCGACTCCAGCTGCGCGCCCGTTGGCAATTGCAGGCGGTACAGGGTTGAGGCGCCCAGGAAGGTCTTGCCGACGATCCGCGCTTTCAGTGCACTGTCCGGCGCATAGACGATGTCGTCCGGACGCAGCAGCACGTCCACTGCGCCACCGGTAGGCCAGGTATAGGCACGATTGCCCCGCAGGTCGCCCAGCTCGGTGCTGACCGATTCCGGCGAACTCAGCTGGCCACGGATGAAATAGCCCTGGCCAATAAAGCTGGCGACATACGGCGTCTGCGGCTCGTGGTAGAGGTTGTAGGGCGTGTCCCACTGCTCCAGCCGACCCTCTTTGAACACGCCCACCTGATCACTCACCGCGAAGGCTTCTTCCTGGTCATGGGTGACCAGAATCGCACTGGTGCCGCGTGCCTTGAGGATGTCACGAACTTCGTGGCTCAGCTTGCGCCGCAGTTCGCCATCGAGGTTGGAGAAGGGTTCATCGAGCAACAACAGCTGCGGTTCCGGCGCCAGGGCGCGGGCCAGGGCCACCCGTTGTTGCTGGCCGCCGGAAAGCTCGTGGGGGAAGCGTTTGCCGAGGTTCTTCAGGTTCACCAGTTCCAGCAGTTCGGCGACCACGCGGTCTTTTTGCGGGTGCTTGCGAATGCCGAAGGCGATGTTGTCCGCCACGCTGAGGTGCGGAAACAGCGCGTAGTCCTGGAACACCATGCCGATGCGACGTTTCTCTGGAGCCAAGGTGAAGCCGGCACTGGAAATCACTTCGCCGGCCAGGCTGATTTCACCTTCATGCACCGGCTCGAACCCGGCGATCGCCCGCAGGGTAGTGGTTTTGCCGCAGCCCGAGGAGCCGAGCAGGCACCCGATGTCGCCGGCGTTGAGGTGCAGGTTGAGGTTCTGCACCACACGTTGATCTTGATAGCCGCATGCCAGATTGCGCAGGTTCAGCAGTAATGGCTGGCTCATGCGTGGTGGTACGCCGGCTCGACGAGGAACTCGAGCAAGGCCTTCTGTGCGTGCAGGCGGTTTTCTGCCTGGTCCCAGGCCACGGAGCGCGGGTCGTCGAGCAGGTCGAGGCTGATTTCCTCGCCACGGTGGGCCGGCAGGCAGTGCATGAACAGCACATCTGGCGCAGCCTGGTCGAGCAGGGCACGGGTAACCTGAAAGGGCGCAAACAGCGCCAGGCGCTTGGCGGTTTCGTCTTCCTGACCCATCGAGGTCCAGACGTCGGTGCTCACCAGGTGGGCGCCGATCACCGCGTCGCGCGGGTCACGCACCACGGTCACGCGGTCGCCGGCCTGTTCGAGGAAACGTGCGTCAGGCTCGTAGCCTTCTGGACAGGCAATGCGCAGCTGGAAATCGAATTGGATCGCCGCTTCTATATAGCTGTTGCACATGTTATTGCCGTCGCCGATCCAGGCCACGGTCTTGCCCTGGATCGAGCCGCGATGTTCGAGGAAGGTTTGCATGTCGGCCAGTAACTGGCACGGGTGCAGATCATCGGACAGGCCATTGATCACCGGCACGCGCGAGTTGGCAGCGAATTCGGTCAAGGTGCTGTGGGCAAAGGTACGGATCATCACCGCATCAAGCATGCGCGACATGACGATGGCGCAATCGCTGATCGGCTCGCCACGGCCCAGTTGGGTGTCGCGCGGCGACAGGAAGATGGCCTGGCCACCCAGCTGGATCATGCCGGCTTCGAAAGACAAGCGGGTGCGGGTCGACGACTTCTCGAAAATCATTCCGAGCACGCGGTTTTTCAAAGGCTCGAACAGTACGCCGCGGTTACGCAGGTCTTTAAGCTCAATGCCTCGACGGATCACGCTGACCAGCTCTTCGGGCGTGCAATCCATCAGGGAGAGAAAGTGCCTTGCGCTCATCATTAACTACCTTTTTGCAACAGACCGCAGATACTCAAAGCCTTGTTTATTGTGACAACGGGCGAGACCTGCGGCGAAAGCCGCACGGGGCGACGAAATAGGGGAAGGCGCGATCTTATAATTAAATGTCGCGTCTTACCAATAGGGCTACGGTTTTTAAGGGTGTTCAAGCAGGGCGCCGGAGCGCGTTTGAAGACGATTTCCTGACAGCAGCGGGCCATTTGTACACTGGCGCCGCAGCCTTTTGCAATGCGCGGGGACGCGCCCAGGCCAAGCTGCGTCGGTTTTGGCGGCTATGTGGGAAGTTTCTGAAACATTTGCTCACGTATACCCATGCCCGGGCCTGATGCCGGCCGATTCACGGGGCGAACGTTACTGGTCCCTGAGCCTGGCGCGGCCCATAGTGCAGCCATCCCCAATAAAGAGACTGGCCATGACCAAGACTCTCCATCACCGTGCCTGCCACCTGTGCGAAGCCATCTGCGGCCTGACCCTGGAAACCACCCAGGCCGACGACGGCAGCCTGGCGATCACCTCGATCAAGGGCGACGCGCTGGATACGTTCAGCCGTGGGCATATCTGCCCCAAGGCCGTTGCGCTGCAGGATATCCAGAATGATCCGGACCGCCTGCACCAGCCGATGCGGCGCGTGGGCAGCGAATGGCAGTCGATCTCGTGGGAAGAAGCCTTTGCGCTTGTAGCCGAACGGCTGGCGGGCATTCAGGCGCGTCACGGGCAAAACGCGGTGGCGGTGTATCAGGGCAACCCCAGCGTGCATAACTACGGGCTGATGACCCACAGCAACTACTTCCTGGGCCAACTGAAGACACGCAACCGTTTTTCCGCAACCTCGGTGGACCAGTTGCCCCATCACCTCACCAGTCACTTGATGTACGGACACGGGCTGTTGTTGCCGATCGCGGACATCGACCACACCGACTTCATGCTGATCCTGGGCGGCAACCCGCTGGCGTCGAATGGCAGCATCATGACCGTCCCCGATGTGGAGAAGCGCCTCAAGGCCATCCAGGCGCGGGGCGGCAAAGTGGTGGTGGTCGATCCTCGGCGCAGCGAGACAGCGGCAATGGCTGACCAGCACCTGTTCGTGCGCCCGGGAGGGGATGCCGCGTTGTTGTTCGGGGTGCTCAACACGCTGTTTACCGAAAACCTGACCCGCGCCAGCCATCTGCCGGTTGAAGGCCTGGAGGAGGTGCGCCAGGCCATCGCCGGCTTTACCGCTGAGGCCATGAGCGGTCAGTGTGCGGTGCCAGCCGAACAGATTCGCCAGTTGGCGCGGGACTTTGCAGGCGCCGACAAGGCGGTGTGCTACGGGCGCATGGGTGTCTCGACCCAGGCGTTTGGCACGCTGTGCCATTGGCTGGTGCAGTTGATCAACCTGGTGACCGGCAACCTGGACCGCGTCGGCGGCGCCTTGTGCACCACCCCGGCCGTGGACTTGGTCGCGTCCACCGGCGGCGGGCATTTCAATCGCTGGCAGAGCCGGGTCTCCGGACGACCGGAGTACGGTGGCGAGTTGCCGGTGTCGGCCCTCGCCGAGGAAATGCTCACCGAAGGTGAAGGACAAATCCGCGCGCTGGTGACCGTGGCCGGCAACCCCGTGCTGTCGACGCCCAATGGTCGTCAGCTCGAACAGGCCCTGGATAGCCTGGAGTTCATGGTCAGTATCGACCTGTATATCAACGAGACGACGCGTTATGCCGACCTGATCCTGCCGTCCACCTCGGCGCTGGAAAACGATCATTACGACACCACCTTCAACATGTTTGCGGTGCGTAACGTCACCCGCTTCAATCGCGCAATCCTGCCCAAGCCTGCGGGCGCGCTGCATGACTGGGAGATTTTTGTCGGGCTGGCTCAAGCGTTTGCGGCGCACACCGGCGCTGCGCTCAAGCCCACCATGCCGCCAGCGCAGATGATCGATTTCGGGCTGCGGGCCGGGGCCTATGGTGATGCGTCGGGGTACAAGTTGTCGGTGGCGATGCTTGCCGAGCATCCCCATGGCCTGGACCTGGGCCCGCTCAAGCCCAACCTCGCCGCGCGTCTGAAAACCGCTGATGGCAAGGTGCGCTCGGCGCCGGCGGTGATCCTCGCGGACCTGGCGCGTTTTGCCGCGCAGCCGGTGCCGGTGGCTGACGAATTGTTGCTGATCGGTCGGCGCCATGTGCGCAGCAACAATTCCTGGATGCACAACTATCACCGGCTGGTGAAGGGCAAACCTCGGCACCAGTTGCTGATGCATCCGGACGACCTGAGCCGTCGGCAGTTGAGTGATGGCCAGCGGGTGCGTGTGAGTTCGCGCATCGGCATGATCGAGGTCGAGGTGGTGGCCAGCCTGGACATGATGCCCGGCGTGGTCAGCCTGCCTCACGGCTGGGGCCATGGCCGCCCCGGCGTGCAGATGACCATCGCCAGCAGCCAGCCGGGTGCGAGCGCGAACGACTTGACTGACGAACGGCAATTGGACGAATTGTCCGGCAACGCCGCGTTGAACGGGGTGCCGGTGCAGGTTGCAGCCGCTTAAGGAGCCCGAGCACCACGCTGGGATTTTGCGTTACAATGCGCCACCGTGCCGACCTGTGAGTCGCAAAGTTCCAGCCGAGGTGTTCCATGGATATCATCGAAACGATCAAAGAGCAGATTGCCAACAACACCATTCTGCTTTACATGAAGGGCGCTCCGAACGCTCCTCAGTGCGGTTTCTCCGCGAAGGCTTCCCAGGCCATCATGGCGTGCGGCGAGAAGTTCGCTTACGTGGATATCCTGCAAAACCCTGAAATCCGCGCCAACCTGCCGAAGTACGCCAACTGGCCTACTTTCCCACAACTGTGGGTTGCCGGTGAGCTGGTTGGCGGTAGCGACATCATCGTCGAAATGGCCGCTGATGGTTCGCTGCAGGCGCTGATCAAAGAAGCCGCGGCAAACGCTGCAGCCAAGACCGACGCTTGATTCTCGAAATCATCGGTCAATAAAAAGCCCCGCCTCTCATAAGAGAGCGGGGCTTTTTTGTACCTGTCGCCTAGGGCTTATTCACCCATCTGCGATTGCAGGTAGTTCTCCAGGCTGACTTTGTCGATCAGGCCCAGTTGGGTCTCCAGCCAGTCGATATGTTCTTCCTGGTCTTCCAGGATATCTTCCAGCAGTTCACGGCTGCCGAAGTCACCCTTGGTCTCACAGTGCGCAATGGCGGCCTTGAGGTCGCTGTGGCTCTTGCGTTCAAAGCCCAGGTCGCTGCTGATCATTTCCTGGGTGTGCTCGCCGATGTTGAGCTTGCCCAGGTCCTGCACGTTCGGCAGGCCTTCCAGGAACAGGATGCGCTTGATCAGCGCGTCGGCGTCCTTCATGGCTTTGATGGATTCTTTGTATTCACGCTTGCCGAGCTTTTCCAGGCCCCAATCGTCATACATGCGCGCATGCAGAAAGTACTGATTGATCGCGACCAGTTCATTGGCAAGGATTTTGTTGAGTTGCTGGATGACTGAGATGTCGCCTTTCATGACTGGGGTCCTGCCCTGTAATAGCTGTGTATAAGGCGGAGTTTGAGCGGCGAAATCCTTAGTGTCAAACCTAAGTTATTGAATAATAAATGAAAATTAATCGGAATAAGAATGTTTGTGTTCCGCGTCTTGACGCTAACTAATTGAATTGCAGGCATAAAAAAACCGGACACTAAGTCCGGTTCTTTAAAACACGCGTATTCAGGCGTGTGTAAATTCTGCTGTGTAGGGGAGCGCGGCCTGGGCTGTCTGCAGCTGCGTCAGGGTTTCCCGTACCACTTGCTTGGCGAGGCAAGCACATTTTCCGCACTGGCTGGCAACGCCGGTGGTTTCACGTACTTCCTTGTAGCTGCAGCAACCTTCGTAGATTGCTTCGCGGATTTGTCCGTCGGTGACGCCAGTACACAGGCACACATACATAAGGGAGAACCGTCGCGGGTTTAAGGCTTAAGTGCGATGGATCTTAATGTTAACGAGAATGATTGTCAAAGGAGATTCGTAGGGTATTCGCAGGCATTGCCCACGCACTGACGAACGGTTTTTTCAGTGTATGATGCTCGGTCTTCACGAAGCGTGACTGCGTCACGGGCCTGTCGCTTGAATGCGGCAGACTTGAGGCCGGTCCTTTTACTTCAATCGTCACCCTACTATCAGGAGATAACCAATGAGCGTACTCGTCGGCAAACAAGCCCCGGATTTCGACGTACCTGCCGTCCTCGGCAATGGCGAAATCGTTGACAGCTTCAAACTGTCTGAAGCCATCAAAGGCAAATACGGCCTGGTATTCTTCTACCCGCTGGACTTCACCTTCGTCTGCCCTTCGGAGCTGATCGCTCTGGACCACCGCATGGACGATTTCAAGGCGCGCAACGTAGAAGTGGTTGCCGTTTCCATCGACTCCCATTTCACCCACAACGCCTGGCGCAACACTGCCATCAATGATGGCGGCATCGGCAAAGTCAAATACACCATGGCTGCCGACATGAAGCACGACATCGCCAAGGCCTACGACGTTGAGTCCGAAGGCGGCGTGGCTTTCCGTGGCGCGTTCCTGATCGACGACAAGGGCGTTGTACGTTCCCAGATCATCAACGACCTGCCGCTGGGTCGTAACATGGAAGAGCTGATCCGCCTGGTCGACGCTCTGCAATTCCACGAAGAGCACGGCGAAGTCTGCCCTGCCAACTGGAAAAAAGGCGACAAAGGCATGAACGCTTCGCCAGAAGGCGTTGCGGCTTACCTGACCGAGAACGCTGGCAAGCTGTAAGCCAGTTTCACGGTAAAAAAACCGGCCTGAGAAGGCCGGTTTTTTTATGCGCGGGATTCAGCCGTGTGACTGGCTTTGAGTCACGAGCGCGCTGCTTGTGGTCAGCAAGGCCCTTTGTGGTGCACAAGCTTCTCGTGGTTAATAGGCTTCCTGTGAGAACAAGCCTCTCGTGGTGAGCAGGCTTCTTGTGGCGAGCAGGCTTGCCCTGCGTTGGGCTGCGCAGCGGCCCCAAAACCAGACACTGCGGTTTACCTGATAAACCCTGTGGTTGCCAATGGGGCTGCTGCGCAGCCCAACGC
>NZ_JASCPP010000184.1:0-7377 GCF_029959745.1 Pseudomonas sp. PS01298
GGGCTGCGCAGCAGCCCCAAAACCAGGCGCCACGGTATACCTGATGTTTAAAGGGGGTACTTATGGGGGCTGCTGCGCAGCCCAACGCGGGGCAAGCCCGCTCACCACAACAAGCCCGCTCGCCACAAAAAGTATGCTCACCATAAGCTTGCACACCATAAGCCTGCTCAGCATAAATCAGCTCACCTCTGGTCGGTGCGCCGCAAAAAGACACACTACTATCTACAAACAGAAACGAGAGCTAGCCGATGACCGCCCCACGCCTTACCTACCGCCAGCCCCAGCCCACGGATGTGGCGCGATTGTTCGCGATCTTCGGTGACCCGCAAACCAACCTCTTCAATCCGGCCGGCCCGATGCAAGACCTGGCAGCGGCCCAGCGCCTGCTCGATCACTGGCTGCAGCAATGGGCGGCGCATGGCTATGGCTGGTGGGCGATTGCTCGGCGCGAAGCGCCGGCGCACATCATCGGGTTCGGCGGTATTGCGCCGCTGAACTACCTCACGCAACCGCGCATCAACCTGGGTTATCGCTTTGCCGTGGAGGCCTGGGGGCAGGGTTATGCCACTGAAGTTGCGCGTGATGCGTTGCGGCTGGCGTTTGACACCCTGGGGCTACCCGCCGTGTTCGGTTTGGTGCGGCCGGACCATGCCGCTTCGATTCGCGTGCTGGAGAAAGTCGGCATGCAGCCATTCGGAGAACTCGATGATGTACCTGGCCAAGCCCCGAGCGTGGTCATGTGCGTGCGTCATCCTACAACTTGTCGCGCCTGACAGTTTTGACACCGGTGTGATACCCCACAAAAACCGCAATCTTTCAGATTGACAGCCGTCAGGCAGCCCGCTATAAAAGTCACAGTTGTACGACGACATATGACGTTACATATGTCCTGACTAACAAAAATAAAAAGTGATGCCATGAACTTGAATGAGCCCATCAACGCCCACCGCGTTGGCCAGGCGGTAGGCAACTATCGCTGGACCATCTGTGCGATGTTGTTTTTCGCGACCACCGTCAACTACCTCGACCGCCAGGTGCTCAGCCTGCTGGCGCCGCAGTTGTCGACGCAATTTGGCTGGAGCAACACCGACTACGCCAACATTGCCGCTGTGTTCCAGTTCGTCTACGCGATTTCGATGCTGTTCGCCGGGCGCTTCGTCGACAAGATCGGCACCAAGGCCGCGTATGTCGTGGCGATTGGCATCTGGTCCACCGGCGCAATCATGCACGCGTTCGCGGTGCCGATGGGCGAGGGCATCGCGGCGGTCAGCGGGGCGATCGGGCTGGCGGTGATTCCGGTGTCGATTGCCGGCTTCATGCTCTCCCGCGCGGTACTGGCGATTGGCGAGGCGGGTAACTTCCCGATCGCGATCAAGGCCACTGCCGAGTATTTCCCGAAGAAAGAACGCTCGCTGGCCACCGGTATCTTCAACTCCGGCGCCAACGTAGGCGCGATCCTGGCCCCCATCTGCGTGCCATTGATTGCCGGCCTGTGGGGCTGGGAAGCCGCCTTCATGGTGATCGGCATGTTGGGCTTCGTGTGGGTGGCGGTGTGGTCGGCGCTGTACGAAAAACCCGACCAGCAAAAACGCCTGTCCGCCGAAGAGCTGGCGTATATCCGCAGCGACCAGACCGTCCAGCCGTTCACGGCGGCGCCGGCCGGCACGCCGGAGAAAAAAGTCTCGTGGTTCAAATTGCTCACCTACCGCCAGACCTGGGCCTTCGCCTTCGGCAAGTTCATGACTGACGGCGTGTGGTGGTTCTTCCTGTTCTGGCTGCCCACCTACCTGTCCGCGCAATACGGCATGAAAGGCGCCGACATCGTCATGCCCCTGGCGGTGCTGTACAGCATGACCATGGTCGGCAGCATCGGCGGCGGCTGGTTCCCCAGCTACTTCATGGCGCGCGGCGACGCACCGTACGACGGTCGCATGAAAGCCATGCTGGTGATCGCGCTGTTCCCGCTGGTGGTATTGCTGGCGCAGCCGCTGGGCTACATCAGCTTCTGGGTGCCGGTGTTGCTGATCGGGGTGGGAGCGTCGGCGCATCAGGCGTGGTCATGCAATATCTTCACCACCGTGTCCGACATGTTCCCGCAGAAAACCGTGGCCTCGGTGGTCGGCATCGGCGGTATGGCCGGCGGTATCGGCGGGGTGGTGATGACCAAGATCGGCGGCTGGGTATTTGATTACTACAAGTCGATCAACGATATCCATACCGGCTACATGATCATGTTCGCGATCTGTGCACTGGCCTACCTGGTAGCGTGGAGCGTGATGAAAGCGCTGGTGCCGCGCCACAAGGAAATCACTGATTTGTAACGCCTGGCCTCCCGCGCCGAGTACAGCGCGGGAGGTATTTTTCTACAGGGCGCGTACCCACGTCTCACTGACCAGGGTCTTGCCGAAACTGACGGTGGGTTCCTCCTCGGTCAGTTCGAAGCCCGCCTTCTGATACAGCTTGCGCGCGTCGGTGAGGATGTTCACCGTCCACAGCAGCATGCTTGTATAGCCGGCCTGCCGGGCAAAACGCAGGCATTCATCCACCAGCCGCTGGCCAATCCCCATGCCTCGGGCGCTGGCGTCGACATACAGCATGCGCAACTTGGCGGTGGTGGCGTCATGGCGCACCACAAACACCGAACCCACCACCTCGCCGTCCTTTTCCGCAATCCAGCAGCGCTCGCACGTTGGGTCAAACTCGCGCAGGTACTTGGCGACAATCTCCGCCACCAGCGCCTCGAACTCCCAGTTCCAGCCATATTCACGCGCGTACAAGGCCGATTGCTGTTGGACTACCAGGCCCATGTCGCCAGGTTGCGGGTCGCGCAGCAGGTAGGTCGGCGCAGTGCCTTGCAGGAGGGCCTGGATGCGTTGCATCGCGCCGGTGAGTTGGCGTTGCTGGGCGTCGGGCAGGGCATCGAGCAGGGCGATGACTTCGTTCTGCGTCTGCTGCTCCAGCGGGGCCAGCACGGCGCGGCCCAGATCACTGAGGTGCAACAGCACCGCACGTGCGTCGGTGGGCGAGCGGACTTTCTGGATCAGGCGGTTTTTTTCCAGCCCGCTGGTCAGCCGGCTCAGGTAACCCGCGTCGAGGCTGAGCATCTGGCACAGGTCGGCGCTGGTCAGGTCGCCTCGCGATGACAACTCGTACATCACACGGATTTCGGTCAGGGAGAAATCGCTCTGCAGCAGGTGTTCCTGCAGCACGCCGATCTGGTGGGTATAGAAGCGGTTGAAGCCGCGCACGATGCCGGCGCGTTCGACAAGCTGGGGTGTAGACATGGCGGATGCTCGAATGGTTGCCTGAAGCAATTATATTGTTGCTTCAGGCAATCAAGTCAAACATTTTACTCAGCGGTTACGCGTCACCCGCCAAACGGTGTTGGCCAGGTCGTCGGCGATGATCAGCGCACCTTTCGGGTCCACCGTCACGCCCACCGGGCGCCCGCGGGTCTTGCCGTCGTCGCCGCGAAAGCCGGTGGCGAAGTCGATCGGCTCACCGGAAGGCTTGCCATTGCTGAACGGCACGAAGATCACTTTGTAGCCCACAGGGTTGTCGCGGTTCCAACTGCCGTGTTCGCCGACAAACACACCGTCGGCGAATTTCTCGCCGAGGGCCGGGATGGAGAAGTCCACGCCGAGTGCCGCCACGTGGGAGCCCAGGCTGTAGTCCGGCTTGATCGCGGCAGCGACTTTGGCCGGGTTCTGTGGTTGGGCGCGCGGGTCGACGTTCTGGCCCCAGTAGCTGTAGGGCCAGCCGTAGAAGGCGCCTTCGCGTACTGAAGTCAGGTAGTCGGGCACCAGGTCCGGGCCCAGCTCGTCGCGTTCGTTGACCACCGTCCACAGTTGCCCGGAATCAGGCTGGATGGTCAACGCCGTCGGGTTGCGCAAGCCGGTGGCGTAGGGCTTGTGGGCGCCGGTTTGCGCGTCGATCTGCCAGACCATGGCGCGGTCGATTTCGACTTCCATGCCGCGTTCGGTGATGTTGCTGTTCGAGCCGATGCCCACGTAGAGCTGGCGGCCATCGGCGCTCACGGCCAGGGATTTGGTCCAGTGGTGGTTGATCTGCGCCGGCAGGTCGGTGACCTTGGTCGGCGGCCCGCTGGCTTTGGTCTGGCCGTCGACGTAATCGAAGCGCACCAGCGCGTCCTGGTTGGCGACGTAGAGCTTGCCGTCGGCAAACGCCAGGCCGTAGGGCGCGTTGAGGTTGTCAGCGAACACGGTCTTCAGTTCGTAGGTGCCATCACCGTCGGCGTCCCGCAGCAGGGTCAGGCGGTTGCCGCCCTTGACCTTGGTGTTGCCCTGGGCCTTGATCACGCTGGCGATCACGTCCTTGGGCTTGAGCTTGGCCGCGCTGCCGCCACGGCCTTCGGCGATGAGGATGTCGCCGTTGGGCAGCACCAGGGTCTGGCGCGGGATGGCCAGGTCGGTGGCAATGGCGGTGACGCTGTAGCCCTCGGGGACCTGGGGTTTCTGTTCGCCCCATGGCGTCGGTTCGGCGATCTTCATGCTCGGCAGCAGGCTGCTTTGCTGCTCCGGCAACTTCGGGTCGGGGCCGCGGGCCTGGGTCTTGTCACCTTCGCCACCGCAGGCGCTCAGCAGCAGCGCTGCACTCAATACGGTCAGGGTGCTGGACGTTTTCATTGGGCATCTCCCGAGCGCAGGTTGGTCAGGCCGGTCCACGTCGCCGCCACTGCCAGCAGCGTGACGATCGCCGACAGCACCAGGCCCGTGGGCATCATGGCGTAGGCGTCCTTGGCATGCTGGAAGGCGTTGACCAGCCCCACTACCCAGGCCGCGAGCAACAGCAGGAAGTACACGGTCGGGCGCCCAGCCTTGGGCCGCGCGCGCAGCAGATTGACCAGAGCGAACAGCAGTGCAAAACCGCTGAACACCAACGCGCCGGCGATCAGCCAGGAAGCGAAGTTGGCCCATTGAATCTGGTAGGTCTGCCCGTAGGCAATATCACTGAGCAAGGCCCCGAGAAACAGCGGCACACTGCCGGCGAGCAACGTCGCATGCAGCGGCCCTGGGGTGTAGCGGTAGGTGGGGAGGGTGGTCATGGGGGTGGCGGCTCCTTATCGTTCTGCGCCCATGGGCTCAGGGGCGCGATGACTTCGCATAGGAAAGGAACGTGCCGTTTGTAAGAAAGTTCAGTGGGGTTTCGTGTCGAGATGTTTTTCGAACCAGGCGGCATAGGGTGTGTTGGCCACCTGGCACCGATTGAAATCCGGACTGCCATCGGTCCACCACACGGGACCGCGCTCGCCGAGGGCGACCTTGGCGCGCTGCACCTGTTGGCGTGCTGCCTTGAGTTGTTGGGGATCGCCGCTGGCCTTGGCCGCCTTGACCGCGCGGCGGGCGTCCATCAAGTCATTGACCCAGCGTTGTCGCGTGGCGTCATCCAGCGCCGGGTCCGTGCAGCGCCAGAGTTGGCCCTTGACTACAAAGTAGCGCCCATCCGGCGTGCTAATCATGGTGCCAGCGCAGCACCCGCAGTACGCCCCACATCATTGAAATCACAATAGCCATCCAACCGGCAAACAGGCTGAAGAGTGTCATTGCAAGGTTCATAACCACCTCCATTGCGTTGTCGTCTCGCTGTCGTCCTTATAGGTGACCGCCCTGTAAACGCAGGAATTCAACTTAATTGATCGAGCGTGCATCGCTGTGCTTCGACACGCGGGGCAAAAATGTGGCAGCGTTGGCGTCCTCGATTCAGACAATGGAGCTGTGCCCATGCCTACCCTGCACCTGCTGTGCGGCAAGATCGCCGCCGGTAAGTCGACGCTGGCCAAGACCCTGGCGGCCGAGCACGCGGCCATCCTGCTCAGTGAAGATGCCTGGCTCGCCCGCTTATACCCGGGTGAAGTGCTGTCGATCGCCGACTACCTGCGCTGCGCCCAGCGGATTCAAGCGGTGTTGGGGCCGCTGGTGGTTGATCTGCTGGGAGCAGGCGTCAATGTGGTACTGGATTTTCCCGCCAACACCCTGGCCAATCGCGCAGCGCTGCTGGGGTTGGCGCAGGCCGCCGGGGCGCCGCACTGCCTGCATTACCTGGAACTCGATGACGCCACCTGCCGCGCGCGGCTGCACGCACGCAATGCGCGTGGCGAGCATGACTTCGCCGCCACCGATGCCGAGTTTGAGCTGATCACCCGCCATTTCTGTGTGCCGAGTGCGGAAGAGGGGCTGGTGATCGAGGTGCATCGTCCGTGAGTACTGTGCATTCCACCGGCCTTGATGCCGAGGGCTTTATCCTGACGGTAGGCCAGGTGCCTGTGCAGCCGGCGTTCCAGGCGTTGCTGGCGGATGTGTGCAGCTCGTTGTCGCTGCCGTCGTTGGGGCTGGACGGTATTTACCTGTATGGCAGTGTCGCGCGCGGCGAGGCCACGCCGGGTGTCAGCGACCTGGACCTGACGCTGGTGCTGCGCGAGCCGCCAACTGCGCAGAGTGTGCAGCAACTGGAGGTGCTGCGCCTTGCGCTGGAGCGGCGGCATCCCGAGGTCACCAAGATAGATTTCGATATCGGCAGCCGTGCGCAGGTGTTGTCGGCTGAACACCGCAACAGTTGGGGCTTCTGGCTCAAGCATCACTGCCGCTGCCTGTGGGGTGACGACCTGTCGCTGCAGTTCGAGCGGTTTCGGCCCTGCCGTGAGATTGCGTCAGCGGTGAATGCGGACTTCGCCGATGTGTTGAGTGCCTACCTCACCCGCATCGCACAGGCCGGCACTGAGCAGGAGCGCCTTCGTTTGCAGCGCGAGGCGTCGCGCAAGTTGATCAGGGCGACGCATGTCTTGAGTGCCGAGTCGGCAGTGACATGGCCGCAGACGCTGGAAGAATATGTGGCGCTGTTCGTCCAGCGGTACCCGGCCAGGGTCACTCATGTGGCGTTCTTTCTGTTTGAAGCCAGGAACCCGAGTGCGGCGGGCGACCAGTTCTGTACCCGGCTGCAGGCGTTCCTGGACTGGATGGTGACTCATCCTCCGGTGGGAGCCGTCGAGCTTTAGCGAGGCCGCGAAGGCGGTGGGTCAGGCACAGAAGGGTTGTCAGTACTGCCGCCTTCGCAGCCTCGCTGAGGCTCGACAGCTCCTACAGTTGGACGGTGTAGTGGCTGGAATCCAAGCCACATAGCGAAACCGGTGCTTGCTCAAATCCCAGCCACACAGCACACCTCCCTGTGGGGCAAGGTGCTGCTCAAATCCCCTTCATATACTGCTGAATATCGCGAACCCCTGTGCTGGCTTGCTGCAGAAAATCCCACTCACACAGGCGCTTTCCTGTGGGAGCCGTCGAGCTTTAGCGAGGCCGCGAAGGCGGCGGGTCAGGCACAGAAGGGCTGTCAGTACTGCCGCCTTCGCAGCCTCGCTAAAGC
>NZ_JASCPP010000185.1:0-7369 GCF_029959745.1 Pseudomonas sp. PS01298
CGAAAGCGGTGTGTCAGTCGCTTAAAAGGGTGACTGACCCACCGCCTTCGCGGGCAAGCCCGCTCCCACATTTGGCGTGTGTTCTAAGGCTGGAATCGGGTTGTACCGTCGTCGAAACTGTTGTCGAAACGCCTCTAATCTCAAGCTCAAACACCGATCAAAACTGTGGGAGCGGGCTTGCTCGCGAAAGCGGCTTTCCAGTCGCTGAAAAGGGTGACTGACCCACCGCCTTCGCAAGCAAGCCCGCTCCCACAGTTGACCTTTATATACCAGGAGCCCAGACCTGTTCCTCGACAAAACGCCTGGCCAGGAATCCATACAGCAAATACCCGAACGCCAGCACCAGCATCGCGCCAAATACGGCCTCTTCGCCGCAGGCATAAATCGCGTACAGCGAGTACCCCACGGCTACCAGCACCACCAGCGTATTACGCGCTTGCACCGCTGCGGTGGCGCGTGCCTTGTGCATCATCACCAGCAAGCCGGTGAGGGCGGTCACGTAGGGCACCAGGTTGGTCACCACTGCCAGGTTCACCAGTTTGCTGAATTGCGCGCTGGCTGTTGGCGAAATGGTCGACAGGGCAATCAGGCTCTGCAGCGTCGCACACGCGAGCAGTCCGAGTACCGGCGCATTCGCCGCGCTGACCCGGCTGAAAAAGGCCGGAAACAGACGCTGGTCCGCCGACATCTTGGCCGTCTGCGCCAGGGTGAACTGCCAGCCCAGCAGTGAACCGATGCACGCCACCACGGCCAGCGCCATGATCACTTCACCCACCCAGGGCGTGAACATCTGCGCATACACCAAGGCAAACGGCGCCGAAGACTCGGCCAACTGCGCATTCGGCACGATGCCCTGGATCACCGCCGTCGACAGCACGTACACCAATGCCGCGCCCAGGGTGCCGAGCAGGCAGGCCAGCGGCACGGTGCGCTGGGGCTCTTCCACCGCGTCATAGCCTTGCGCCGCCGACTCCATGCCGAGAAATGCCCACAGCGTCAGCGGAATACTCGCACCGATGGCGTCCCACAGTTCCAGCTGATTGGGGTTCCAGGCCGCCACAAACACCTCGGCATTGAAGTAGAACCAGCCGACCACACACAGCCCCACCACGGGAATGATCACGCCCCACACCGTCACCACCCCGATGCGCCCGGTCAGGCGCGGGCCGCCGAAGTTGGCCACGGTGGTCAGCCAGATCAGTGCCAGGCTGCCGATGAACAACGGCACCGGCCCGCTGCCCAGCCACGGCACAAACGACGACAGATAACCCACGGCTGAAATAGCAATCGCCACATTGGCGATGATCAGCGACAGAAAATACAGAAACGAGCACAGGAAAAATCCCGACTTGCCGTGGGCCTCTTCGGTATACGCCGACATACCGCCGGTGCGCGTACAGAACAGTCCGCACTGGGCAAAGCCATATGCGATGGCCATCGAGCCCACTGCCGTGATCACCCACGACAACAACGAAATCGCGCCCAGCTGCGCCATGCTCGCCGGCAACATGATGATGCCCGAGCCCATCATATTGATCGTGACCAGCGTGGTCAGGCCCAACAGGCTCATCTTTTTACTCGGCTCGGGCATGTTCGTTCCTTGGATTGGCGGGGGAACACTGCCCCAGTGGTGAGGGGCACCTTGTGTAGAGGCAACTTACTGCGTTGCGTGGGCTTTGTGTATCAAGTGAGCTTTTTTTGTGCGGAGTGACGTTTTTCGAGTGCCCATTGGCTCGCCGGAGCGCCCATCCCCGCCTCGGCGGGTGTACGGGCTGGGTCATCTATAACCGCCGATCCGCCCCTTCTTAACCCCGATTGAATTTTCCGCACACCCCGATGCTCTGCACTGTTAGAAGCGTGTGGTTTTCAGCGCTCTTGTGGGGCTTCCTTGTTGGGAGGCCGGTTGCATCGGACTTTGCGGACACTGCCATCATGACGCTTTTTACAGCGCTGTCGGGCCAACCGGCCTCCCTTACCCAGCCGGGCCAGTGCCAGCGGGTGTATCAACAGCTGCATGGCGAAACTGCGGGTGCAGAAGAGGTCGCGCGGGCATTTATTCGCGCGCAATTGGCACAGTTGCGCGACGTGCCCGGCGAGTTGCCCGAGGCGCCCGAGCAATTGCCCGCGTGGGTCGAGCAGCGCTGCGCCGAGGTGGCCCAGACTTATGCCGATTACCTGGAGCAACGCCAGCAAGGCCAGTCACGCCGCTATTTCCAGAACAAGGCCCATGCGTTGTACTTCCTGCAGCGCGTGGCGCCGACCAAACATGTCGACGGCGCCTGGCTCAACGGCCTGCTGCGCTATTGGCAGGACCCGCGTTTCGACGGCCTGCTCACCACCTACCTTGAAGAGTTGGGCGACGGTGAGGCGGCGCAGAATCATGTGCTGATCTACCGCAAATTGCTCAGCGAACACGATGCCGACAGCGACGCCGGCCTGGAAGACAGCCATTACCTGCAAGGCGCGCTGCAACTGGCGCTGGGGCTGTGTGCCGAGGAATTCCTGCCGGAGATCATCGGCTACAACCTGGGCTATGAGCAGTTGCCCTTGCACCTGTTAATCACGGCGTACGAGCTGAGCGAGCTGGGCATCGACCCGTACTACTTCACCCTGCACGTGACCATCGACAACGCCAGCAGCGGCCACGCGTGCAAGGCCGCGCAGTCGGTGCTGAATTTATTGCCGCTGGGCGAGGGCAGGGCGGACTTCTATCGCCGGGTGGCCGACGGGTACCGGCTCAACGACCTCGGCCTGGGCACCACCGCGGTGATCAGCCGGTTCAATCTGCAGGACGAAGTGGTGGCGATGCTCGAACGCAAGCGCACGTTCGGCCAGCACATGCATTCGGACTACTGCCGCTTCGAGGGCCAGACCGTCAATCAGTGGCTGGCCCAGCCGGGGCAGATCGGCGCCTTTCTCCAGGCCCTGGAAGACAAGGGCTGGATCAAGCGCAACCAGGACCCGGCCGACAGTCGTTTCTGGCAATTGATCGAAGGCGCCGGCGCGGCGATGTTCGGCGTGTTCAGCGGCTATGAAAAACAGCTGCTGCATGACTGGATCGCCGGTGAGTGGGTCAGCAGCCAACGCGTGCCGCCGGTACGGCCAGGGCGCGGTAGCCGCTTCTCGCGCGAGCAGCACCGCCCGGCGGATCCGGACACCCAGGCGCTGGTGGATTCGCTGTGGAACCTGTCCGACGAGCAGCAGCTCCAGGCATTGATTCCCTGGCTGTCGGCGCGGCGCCATTGCACGCCCGCCGGTTTGTACGCCACCCGACGTTTTATCCAATTGCGCGCGCGCCTGCGCTGAGGTCCTAGCCCATGTCTGCACAACAACTTGCCGACCGCGCCTTGCTCAACCTGGGCCGGGGGTTGAAGGAGCACGGCTACCGGTTCATCACGCCGACGCCGTTGACCCATGAGCGGGTCTATCAACGCTTGCCCACGCCACTGGCGGTGGATCTGCGTGATGTCTTTGGCTGGTCGATGCCGTTTGACAATCAGCTGCTGCCCGAAGCATTTCGGGAAGAGTTGCAGCAGGCCGATGTGATCGAGAAGCACGACGCGCTGTGGCGCAGCGCAGTGCGTTGGTCGAGCCTGGATGATCTGCTGCTGGCCCACTCGGCGTACCCCACCACACAGTCGGATGCGGTGTTTTTCGGACCGGACAGCTACCGCTTCGCGCACCTGCTCGAAGCCCATCTGCAACAGCGCGGCGAGCCGATCACCCGCGCCGTGGACATCGGCTGCGGCGCCGGTGTCGGCGCGCTGGTGGTCGCCCGCGCGCGGCCCGACGCCGAGGTGCTGGCAGTGGACATCAACCCGCGTGCCTTGCGCCTCACGGCGGTGAACGCGGAGCTGGCGGGACTGGCCAACGTCAGTGCCTACCACAGCGATGTGCTGGGCGGTGTCGAGGGCGAATTCGACCTGATCGTCGCCAATCCACCCTACATGAACGACGACCGTCAGCGCGCCTATCGGCATGGCGGCGGCGCGCTGGGTGAGCAACTGTCGGTGCGTATCGCCAGCGAATCACTCGGGCGCCTGGCCCTTGGAGGCAGCCTGGTGCTCTACACCGGCGTGGCGATCGTTGCCGGTGAAGACCCGTTTCTGGCGGCGGTCAAGCCGCTGCTTGCCAGCGACGCTTTCGGTTGGACCTACCGCGAACTCGATCCCGATGTGTTCGGCGAAGAGCTGGGCAAACCCGGGTATGAGCGCGTGGAGCGAATTGCCGTGGTCGCGCTCACCGTCACCCGTTTGCGCTGACCACTCATCAGGTGTGGACGCACGCTGGAGGAACGCTCGCCGGCTCGACCGCCCTTATCTATAACCCCTTCAATGGCAGGAGTGCAGAGCATGCGAGCGATGACTTTCCAGGGCGCCCACAAGGTGCAGGTGGACACGGTTCCCGATCCGATCATTGAGCAGGCGGACGACATCATTTTGCGCGTCACCGCCACGGCCATATGTGGTTCGGACCTGCACCTGTACCGGGGCAAGATCCCCACGGTGGAGCACGGGGATATCTTCGGCCACGAGTTCATGGGCATCGTCGAGGAAACCGGGCCGGCGGTGACGGCCGTGCAGCGCGGCGACCGTGTGGTGATCCCGTTCGTGATTGCCTGTGGTGATTGCTTCTTCTGCCAGCTCCAGCAGTTCGCCGCCTGCGAAACCACCAACGACGGGCGCGGCGCGATCCTGAATAAAAAGGCGATCCCGCCGGGCGCGGCGCTGTTTGGCTATAGCCGTTTGTACGGCGGCATTCCCGGTGGCCAGGCCGAGCTGGTGCGGGTGCCCAAGGCCAATACCGGGCCGTTCAAGGTGCCTGGCACCCTTGCGGATGAGAAGGTGTTGTTCCTTTCCGACATCCTGCCCACCGCATGGCAGGCTGTGACCAATGCCGGCATCGTCGAGGGCTCAAGCGTGGCGATCTATGGCGCCGGCCCGGTGGGACTGCTCAGCGCCGCGTGCGCACAGATGCTTGGGGCCGCGCAGATCTTCATGGTCGACGATCACCCGTATCGCCTGGCCTATGCACAGAAAACGTATGGCGTGATCCCGATCAACTTCGAGGACGACGATGACCCTGCCGACACCATCATCCGCCAGACTGCCGGTATGCGCGGCGTCGATGGCGTGGTCGATGCGGTCGGCTTCGAGGCCAAGGGCAGCACCACCGAAACCATCCTCACCACCCTCAAGCTCGAAGGCAGCAGCGGCAAGGCCTTGCGCCAATGCATCGCCGCCGTGCGCCGGGGTGGCACGGTCAGCGTGGCCGGGGTGTATGCCGGGTTTATCCATGGCTTCATGTTCGGCGACGCGTTCGACAAGGGCCTGACTTTCAAGATGGGCCAGACGCATGTGCAGCGGTTCCTGCCGGAGCTGCTGGGGCACATCGAACTGGGGCACTTGAACCCGGAGGCGATCGTCACCCATCGCCTGTCGCTGGAGCAGGCGGCGCGTGGCTATGAGCTGTTCGACAAGGCCGAGGAGGATTGCCGCAAGGTGATCCTGCTGCCGGGGATCGACGAGCGGCCACTGGTCGAGCCGCTGGAAGAACTC
Organism: Pseudomonas sp. PS01298; assembly: GCF_029959745.1. Taxonomy (NCBI): domain Bacteria; kingdom Pseudomonadati; phylum Pseudomonadota; class Gammaproteobacteria; order Pseudomonadales; family Pseudomonadaceae; genus Pseudomonas; species Pseudomonas sp. PS01298. Next base: position 5,559 of record NZ_JASCPP010000185.1, read on the forward strand.
ACGCCGGAGATTCGCGTGCAGGGCGTCCCCGGGTTCTAGGCGATCCCTTGCAGGAGCAGGCAAGCCGGCTCCTGCAGGGAGTTGATCAGGCAGCAGCTTGTGGCTGCAGGCGCAACTCGCCGTCGACATCCTTGACCAAGCCGCTGGCCAGGAACAGCGGTGCCAGGCGCTTGTGCAACTGCGGTTCGACGAACTCCTTTACCGTGTCCAGCGCCAGCGCACCACTGAGCGGCAGCTCGGCCTTTGTGTACGACAGCCAGGCTTTCTTGAGCATCTGCAATACATCGCTGCCGGCCGTCGAAGCGAAGCGGCGGTGGCTCGGTTTACCGTCGAAAGCGAACGAGTGCTGGAACTCATAGCCCGTCTCGTCACCTCCACTGGCCGTGCAGCGCACGCAGGTGCAGGGGCCGTCGCCGAACGCGCTGCGCAGGTAGGCGTTGAAGTCCACCACGGGTTTGAGTGACAGGCGCTTATCCACCTCGAACAGGTCCCCGGTCATTTTTTCGTCAGTGTTCAACGTCCATTTCCTCGCAGTCTGCGGCAGTTTTACAAAGCGCGGCACAATACCAGCCGCACGCCAATTTGGGGATTATTTGCATAACAATAGACCCCAATATTCTTTTGCTGTCTTAAAAACCGCCGCTACGCTCCAGCACCTTCCCGAAAACGCGGCAGACCCCCATGACCTTCAAGCTTTCCCCCCTGACCCTCCTGGCGGCATCCCTCGCCGCTGCCTCGGCCTTGCTCAGCCCCGGTGCGCAGGCCGAAGGCACCATCAGCATCGCCCAGCAATTCGGCATCGGCTACCTGATCCTCGACGTGGTGCGCGATCAGCACCTGATCGAAAAACACGGCAAGGAGCAGGGCCTGGATATCAAGGTGGAATGGAACAGCATATCCGGTGCCACCGCCATGAATGAATCGCTGCTGGCCGGCGCCCTGGATGTGGTCTCGGCCGGTGTGCCGCCGATGCTCACGCTGTGGGACCGCACCAAGGGCAAGCAGAACGTCAAGGCCATCGCCTCCCTCGGCTCGATGCCCAATTACCTGCTGACCAACAACCCCAACGTGAAGACCCTCAAGGACTTCACCGAGAAAGACCGCATCGCCGTGCCCGCTGCCGGCGTGGGCTTTCAGTCACGCACCCTGCAGATCGAAACCGCCAAGCAGTTCGGCGATGCCAACTACAAGAAGTTTGATGACATCTCCATCAGCCTGGCCCACCCCGACGCCACGGCGGCGTTGATTGCCGGCGGTTCGGAGATCAACTCGCACTTCTCCAGCCCGCCGTTCCAGTACCAGGAGCTGTTGAATCCCAACGTGCACAAGGTGCTCAGTTCCTACGACATCCTTGGCGGCCAGGCTACGTTCAACGTGCTGTACACCACGCAGAAATTCCACGACGAAAACCCCAAGACCTACAAGGCGTTCTATGACGCACTGGCCGAGGCCGAGAAAATCATCAAGGCCGACAAACCGGCTGCGGCCAAGGCGTATATCCGCGTAGAGCAGTCGAAGTTGCCGCTGGACCTGGTCGAGAAAATCGTCCAGGACCCGGAAATCGACTTCACCATCGTGCCGCAGCGCACCTATATCTATGCCGAGAAATTGCAGGCGCTCGGAGTGCTGAAAAACAAGGCGGCGAGCTGGAAGGACTACTTCTTCGAAGAAGCCCATGGCGGCAACGGCAGCTGACCCGCCAAGACCCTGATGTCGAACGCCGCCAAATGTGGGAGCCGTCGAGCTTTAGCGAGGCCGCGAAGGCGGTGTGTCAGGCACAGAAGGATTGTCAGTACCGCCGCCTTCGCAGC
>NZ_JASCPP010000186.1:0-7230 GCF_029959745.1 Pseudomonas sp. PS01298
TGGCCGTGTACCGCCTGATCACCAACCCGGAGTGCCGCCAGTACATCCTGCGCCAGGCCTTCGAAGAAGCGATCCACACCCACGCCTACCAGTACTGCATCGAATCGCTGGCCATGGATGAAGGCGAAATCTTCAACATGTACCACGAGATCCCATCGGTCGCGAAAAAAGCCGCCTGGGGCCTGAAATACACCCGTTCGATCTCCGATCCGAAGTTCGAAACCGGCACCGTCGAGACTGACAAAGAGCTGCTGCGCAACCTGGTCGCCTACTACTGCGTCCTGGAAGGCATCTTCTTCTACTGCGGTTTTACCCAGATCCTGTCGATGGGCCGCCGCAACAAAATGACCGGCGTCGCCGAGCAGTTCCAGTACATCCTGCGTGACGAGTCGATGCACCTGAACTTCGGTATCGACGTGATCAACCAGATCAAAATCGAAAACCCGCATTTGTGGGATGCCGAGATGAAGGAAGAAGCGACCCAGATGATCCTGCAGGGGACTCAGCTGGAAATCGAATACGCGCGTGACACCATGCCGCGCGGCGTGTTGGGCATGAACGCGGCGATGATGGAGGACTACCTCAAGTTCATCGCCAACCGTCGCCTGTCGCAGATTGGCTTGAAGGAAGAGTATCCAGGGACGACGAATCCGTTCCCGTGGATGAGCGAGATCATGGACTTGAAGAAAGAGAAGAACTTCTTCGAGACCCGTGTGATCGAGTACCAGACTGGCGGCGCGCTGAGCTGGGATTGATTCCTTAGCCAAGCAACCCCATGAAGCCCTGACATGTTCAGGGCTTTTTTATGCCCAGTGAATTGCTACCTCTTGAAGCACATCAGGCCGGCCACCTCGCCCAGAAGGGTTCGGATCGCATCACCAATGCTGTAGCCTTGTGCCCCAATTGCCATCAGCGTTGTCACCGGTCGAGTGATCGGAACGCTTTCACTGCAGCGCTTTACAGCAAAGTTGGAAGATTGGCACGGGAGTAAACTCCTGCTGTCACACCTGATGCACACTCAAAAAACACTAGATAGGACCGAGGCCAACCCGTGAACCCAGACATGCTCGAAGCCGGCCCTGTGGATGCCAAAGTACTCTCCGTCTTTGACTTCGACGGCACCCTGACCCATCACGACAGTTTTGTGCCGTTCCTCAAGTTTGCCTTTGGCCCTGGCGAGTTCTATGGCCGGATGGTCAAGCTGGCGTTGCCTGGGCTGCGCTTTTTGCTGCGGCTGATCAGCCGGGATGAGTTGAAGGCGCAGTTGATTCGCACCTTTATGACCGGGGTCGAGAAGTCGTGGGTGCAGCAGAAGGCCGAGGAGTATTGCCAGCGCAATTGGGCGCGGTTGATGCGCCCGGCGGGCGTGCTGTCAGTGGAGCAGGAGTTGGGCTCGGGGGCGGTGGTCACGCTGTGTTCGGCGTCGCCGGCGTTGGTGTTGCAGCCGTTTGCTGATCGGCTCGGGATCAAGTTGATTGGCACTGAGCTTGAAGTGGTGGATGGGGTGTTGACCGGCAAGCTCACCGGGAATAACTGCCGCTGTGAGAATAAGGTGCTGCGCCTTGAAGCGGTGTATGGGGACCTGGGGGAGTATCGGCTGCGGGCCTGGGGCGATACGCGCGGGGATCGGGAGTTGCTGGCGGCGGCGCAGGATGCGCATTTTCGGCATTTTCATTCGAAGAAGAAGCAGGGCAAGTTGCAGCGGTGATGCGGGTGGGTGGGGTCGGCGGGTGACCGAGGTGATCCTTTCGTAGCCTCGCTGGGGCTCGAGGGCTCCCGCATTTTGATCGGTTTCAGGCTGGGAAGCGCGCTAGCATGGGGTGCTGGGGGTCGATGCAGATAGATAAGGTCGGCGGATGGACCGAGGTGATCCCTTCGTAGCCTCGCTGGGGCTCGACAACTCCCACATTTGATCGATGTCGTGTCGGGATCGGCGCTTGGCGTTATGTTGCGGCTTTGAGGTCTACGCCCAGGGCGGTGGCGAAGGCTTTTACCATGGGGCTGCGCGGGGCGTTGTGGCGCAGGATCAGGTTAACGGCGGTGCTCAGGTGCACGTGGTCCGGGCACAGTACGCGTAGGCGCCCTTCCCTTACCAGCGGCGCGGCGTAGTGTTCTGGCAGGAAGCCCAGGAAGCGGCCGGTCAGGATCAGGATCGCGACGGCTTCGACTTGTGAGGCCGAGGCGGACTGGCTGTCGTAGGTGACGAAGTTGGCCTTGTCGCGGTGGATCGCGTACCGGTGGTTGACCACTTCGTATTGGCGCAACACCTCGGGTGTGATGTCGCTCGCATTGAACAGTGGATGTCCTACGGCGCAGTAAGCGTGGGCTTTTTCTTCATACAGCGGGAAATAGTCGAATTCCTCACGGCGCTGGTACACCGGCACGATGCCGACAATCAGCCGCCCTTCCACGACGCCACGCTCAACTTCGTCAAGTTGCGAGGCCTGTAGGCGCAATCTTATTTTTGGCGACTCGCTGTGCAACTTCCTCAACGCGGCAATGAGCGGCGAGTTGATATCGGAGACGGTAGTATCAATAACGCCCACACTAAGGTCGCCGATCAGTTCATTTTGCGCCGAACTAAGCTTGTCGCGAAAACTGTCGACCGAGGTAAATAACTCGATAGACGCCTGATACACCAACTTGCCTTCTTCGGTCAGCCCAAAGCCCTCCCGGCCCCGCGTACACAGGCGCATACCGATGCGGATTTCCAGGTCGGAGATCTGTTTGCTGATCGCTGCCAGGCCCACGTTCAGCTCGTTTTGTGCAGCGCTGAAGCCGCCAGCCTCGACCACAGCCATAAATACCCGGAGCAATTTGAAGTCCAAACCACTGAGTTGCAGGGGCGGTCTTGTGCCGGGTTTGGGTGGCAGGTTTCCAGAAGTGGAAAGTGGAGTTTCCATAATACGCGTTGACCTCAAGTGCCATATTCAACAGGCTTTGACCCAGTCCTTGAACACAGCCAGGCGGCGATAATGAACATAAACATCCGCCCTTGGCAACCTTGAATACGGCGCGTCAGACGCTGATTCAGTCTAGTTGAAAACTTATTTTTACTGCCTCCGACTCTTCTAAAAACAAGCGTGAGGAATACCCATGTCCCAGCCCACCGACCGCCTTTGGGGCGCTCGTTTCAAGACCGGTCCGTCTGCAGCATTGGCCGCGTTGTCCCGTTGCCCTGAGCGCTATTTCCGCCTGACGCCCTACGACCTGGCCGGCTCCCGTGCCCATGCCCGTGAGTTGCAGCGCGCCGGTTTGCTGGATGAGTCGGAGACCCTGCGCACCCTGGAGGCACTGGACCGGATCGGCGAGGACTTCGCCGCCGGCCGCCTGCATCCGACGCTGGATGACGAGGATGTGCACACCTTCATCGAACGCGTATTGACCGAGCGGCTGGGCGCCCTGGGCGGCAAGTTGCGTGCCGGGCGTTCGCGTAACGACCAGACGGCCAACGACCTGCGCCTTTTCCTACGCGACCACGCACGCACCATCACCACCGAGGTACTCGCGTTGCAGCAGGCGTTGGTGGAGCAGGCTGAGCAGCATGTGGAGAGCATCTGCCCGGGCTTTACCCACTTGCAGCAAGCGCAACCGATTGTGTTTGCCCATCACCTGTTGGCGCATGCGCAGTCGATGCTGCGCGATGTGCAGCGTCTGGTCGATTGGGATGCGCGTACGGCGTTGTCGCCATTGGGCGCGGCCGCCATGGCCGGGTCGGCGATTGCGCGCCAGCCGGAGCATTCGGCCAAGGAAATGGGCTACACCGGACCGTGCGAAAACTCCATTGATGCGGTCGCCAGCCGTGACCATGTGGCGGAATTCCTGTTCGTGGCCGGCATGCTTGGGGTGAATATTTCGCGCCTGTCGGAAGAGTTTTGCCTGTGGTCTTCGCGCCAATTTCGCTGGGTGGTGTTGGACGATGCCTACGCCACCGGCAGCTCGATCATGCCGCAGAAGAAGAACCCGGACATTGCCGAATTGGCCCGGGGCAAGGCTGGGCGCTTGATCGGCAACCTGACCGGGTTGATGTCGACACTCAAGTCGCTGCCGCTGTCGTACAACCGCGATTTGAGTGAAGACAAGCACAGCGTGCTGGACAGCGTGGACACCCTGCTGCTGGTGCTGCCGGCGATGGCCGGGATGGTTGCGACCATGAAAGTGCAGGTGCAAGAGCTGCGGCGTCAGGCGCCGATGGGCTTCACCCTGGCGACTGAGGTGGCGGATTGGTTGGCAACGCGCGGTGTGCCGTTCAAGGAGGCGCATGAGATTACCGGCGCCTTGGTGCAGGCCTGTGAGAAGCATGAGATTGAATTGTGGGAAGCCTCGCCGGCGATGTTGGCGGAGGTGGATGCTCGGTTGCTGCCGGAAGTGCGCGACTGCTTGACCCTGGAGGCAGCGATTGCGGCGCGCAGTGGCTGGGGCGGGACGGCGCCGGAGCGGGTTCGGGAGCAGATTGGGCGGTTGAAGGTGGCGTTGGCGGCTCAGCAGCAGTGGGCTGAAAGTTATCAGGGGTTTCGGATTTAAACCTGGGCCTTTGTGGTGAGTTTGCTGGCGCTTTCGCAGGCAAGCCAGCTCCCACATTTGGACCGTGTTTTAACCGTTGGATCGAGTACAGCAGTGGAGTAGCACCATGAACCAAACCCCGGCGGAGCGCTTGGAAGCCGAGCGCAAGTTGTCCGAGAACCAGTTCGATATCACGCAGTACGAGCACGTGCCGCGTCGTTATTACGGGCGGATGTTTTTTGCCACATTGATCGTGATCGCACTGGCCGCGCTGTTGCGCGCCTTCGCCAATGGCCAGATCGAATGGTCCTACATCGGTCAGTTCCTCACGTCTGAGGCCATCCTCTGGGGCCTGGTCAACACCATCGTCATGTCGATCCTGGCGATGGCGCTGGGGGTGGTGATCGGGGTCATCACGGCGATCATGCGCATGTCGGCCAACCCGATCCTGCGTTACGTGGCCATCACCTATACCTGGCTGTTTCGCGGCACGCCGCTGATTCTGCAGCTGCTGCTGTGGTTCAACCTGGCGCTGATTTTCCCGGTGATCGCGATCCCCGGCCTGTTCAGCATCGACACCGTCGACCTGATGACGCCATTCGTGGCCGCCCTGCTCGGCCTGAGTATCAACCAGGGCGCCTACACCGCTGAAGTGGTGCGCGCCGGCCTGCTGTCGGTGGACACCGGCCAGTACGAAGCCGCCAAGTCCATCGGCATGCCGAGCCTGCAAGCGCTGCGTAGGGTAATTCTGCCGCAGGCGATGCGAGTGATCATTCCACCTGTAGGCAACGAGTTCATCAGCATGGTGAAAATGACCAGCCTGGCCAGCGTGATCCAGTACTCGGAGCTGCTGCACAACGCGCAAAACATCTACTACGCCAACGCCCGAGTCATGGAGCTGCTGATTGTTGCCGGCATCTGGTACCTGGCGGTGGTGACTGTTCTTTCATTTGGTCAAAGCCGCCTCGAGCGTCGTTTTGCCCGCGGCGCCGGCAAGCGTTCGTAAGTCTGGGTTGAGGAGATTTGCCCCATGAGAAGCATCGTCAAGGCCGTCAACCTGAACAAGTATTACGACCAGTATCACGCGCTGCGCGACATCAATATCGAGGTCGAGCAAGGCGAAGTCATGTGCATCATCGGCCCGTCCGGCTCGGGTAAAAGCACGCTGCTGCGCTGCGTCAACCAGCTAGAAAAAATCGACAAGGGCGGCCTCTGGGTCGACGGCGAACTGGTGGGTTACCGCGTCGTCGGCAACAAGTTGCACGAAATGAATGAATCGCAGATCGCGCGTCAGCGCCTGGCCACCGGCATGGTGTTCCAGCGCTTCAATTTGTTCCCGCACATGACCGTGCTGCAGAACATCATCGAAGGCCCGTGCCAGGTGCTCAAGCGTTCGCCCAAGGAAGCCACCGAGGACGCGCTGGAATTACTGGCCCGCGTCGGCCTGGCGGACAAGCGCAATGCCTACCCGGTGGAATTGTCCGGTGGCCAGCAACAGCGTGTGGCGATTGCCCGCGCGCTGGCGATGCGCCCCAAGCTGATGTTGTTTGACGAACCCACGTCAGCCCTCGACCCGGAGCTGGTAGGAGAAGTGCTGTCGGTGATGCGCGATTTGGCCACCACCGGCATGACCATGATCGTGGTCACCCATGAGTTGGGCTTCGCCCGTGAAGTCTCCAACCGCATGGTGTTTATGGACGCCGGCCAGATTGTGGAAGCCGGCAGCCCGGAAGAAATTCTAATAAGCCCACAAAACCCGCGTACCCAAAGCTTTATTTCTGCCGTTCGCACTTAACTAGAAAACTAACGAGAACGCCCCCATGAAAACATTGTTTATCCCAACGTTGCTCGCAGGCCTGATGGCCTCCTCGTGTGTATTCGCGGCATTGCCGGCGGCAATCAAGGACAAGGGTGAGATCAGCGCGGCCATCGTGCCGAACTACCCGCCGATGGACTTCAAGGACACCGCCACCAACAAGCTCACGGGCCTGGACTTCGACCTGGGCAACGCCCTCGCCGAGCGCCTGGGCGTGAAGATCAAATGGCAGGAAACCGGCTTCGAGCAGATGCTCAGCGGGCTGACCACCAAGCGCGTCGACATCGTGCTGTCCGGCATGAGCGACACCGCCGAGCGCCAGAAAGCCGTGACGTTTATCGACTACTTCACCAGTGGCCCACAGCTGTACACCCTGGCCAAGCGCGAAGACCTCAAGGAATTGACTGACCTGTGCGGTAAAAAAGTCGGCACCAGCCGCCGTACGACCTGGCCGTCGGAAATTGCCGCGTGGAGCAAGGAAAACTGCGAAGCAGCAGGTAAGCCAGCGATCGTGGTGATCGGCACTGAAGGCTCGGCGGACGCGCGTGCCCAGTTGCAGCAAAACCGTTTGGATGCGGCGATGCAGGGCAGCGAGACGATTCCTTATTTGATGTCGTTGGACAAGGGCAAGTACAAGCCGGTAGGCCTGGCGATTTCCAAGCAGTTCACCGGGCTGGGGATCGAGAAGAGCAATACCGAGCTGGTCAGCGCGATCAGTGAGGCGTTGCAGGGCATGGTCGATGATGGGACCTACGGCAAGATCCTCAAGAAGTGGGATCTGGAGCAAGGTGCGGTCGAGAAGATCACTATCAATTCCGGCCAGTAACTCGATCCAAATGTGGGAGCGGGCTTGCTCGCGAATGCAGTGTGTCAGCGACGAATGTACCGACTGACCCGCCGCATTCGCGAGC
>NZ_JASCPP010000187.1:0-6700 GCF_029959745.1 Pseudomonas sp. PS01298
CCCCCAACCCCCCCCCCCCACATGTAACAAAATTGGGGGGGGGGGTTGTGCCCGCGAAAGCGGTGTATCAGTCGCTGAAGAAGGTGGCTGATCTACCGCCTTCGCGAGCAAGCCCGCTCCCACATTGGGTTGTATTCCAAGGTCAGAACCGGGTTGTGTCGCCAGCTCGGATGTAGCCCCAATCCCCAGCCCGAACAGTGATCAAAACTGTGGGAGCGGGCTTGCCCGCGAAGGCGGTGTATCAGTCGCTGAAGAAGGTGGCTGATCTACCGCCTTCGCGAGCAAGCCCGCTCCCACCTTTGGTTGTATTCCGGGGTGGGACCGGGTTGTATCGCCCGCTCGGATATTGGTCGGCACCCAATCCCACACACACACACACACATACGGGATCTTCATGGTCCTGGCAGGTGGGGCCTCAGGTCAGTTCGGTGGCGGTGTTCTTGACCACCGCCAATTCCGGGTGCGCGACCAGTTTGTCGATGTGCAATTCATCATTGTTCAACCAGGTCTCGGTCAGCACCCGGTAGTGCTCCATGTCGCGGCAGCGCATGCGCAGGCTGTAGTCGAACGGCCCGCTGATCAACTGGCATTCGAACACCTGCGGACAGGCCTTGATGCAGGCTTCGAAGGCCTTTTGCGCCGAGCGGCCACTCTGGTTGGACAAGGCCACCAGCACCAGCAGCGACAGCCCCGGTGAGACCATCTGCACATCGATGATCGCCCCATATCCACGGATCACCCCGCGTCGCTCCAGCTTGCGCACCCGTTCCAGGCAGGGCCTGGGCGTGAGGTGCACCAGCGACGAGAGCTTTTCGTAGGTGATACGCCCCTGATGGCGCAGTACGTCGATGATTGCCTCGTCGATGCGGTCCAGCGCAGGGGAAGAATGGGGTCCGTTGGCCTTGGTATCCATGGGTTTCACTTCAAACGGTTGGAAAGAAATTGCTGCAAGCGCTCGCTGCTGGGGTGGTCGAGAATCTCGGCGCCGCCTTGTTCCTCGACCCGACCCTGGTGCAAAAACAACACTTGGCTGGACACCTGGCGGGCAAAGCCCATCTCGTGGGTGACCATCAGCATGGTACGACCTTCCTCGGCCAACGTCTGTATGACTTTGAGGACTTCTCCTACAAGTTCCGGGTCGAGTGCCGACGTCGGCTCATCGAACAGAATGATTTCCGGCTCCATCGCCAATGCGCGTGCGATAGCCACGCGCTGCTGCTGGCCACCGGACAGGAACGCCGGGTATTGATCCGCCACACGGCCGGGCAGACCGACCTTGTCGAGGTACATGCGTGCACGTTTTTCCGCGTCGGCGGCACTCACGCCAAGCACCCGGCGCGGCGCCATGGTGATGTTTTCCAGCACGGTCATGTGGCTCCACAGGTTGAAGTGCTGGAACACCATGGCCAGGCGCGTGCGCAGATTCTGCAGTTGCTCCTGGTGCGGCGCGCGGGTGCCGGCGCGGCCCTGGCGCATTTCGATGCTGATGCCATCCAGGGTGATCACCCCGGCATCGGGTTGTTCGAGAAAGTTGATGCAGCGCAGCATCGTGCTCTTGCCCGAGCCACTGGCGCCGATCAGGCTGATCACATCGCCGTTGCGTGCGTTGAGGGACACGCCCTTGAGCACTTCGTGTTCGCCGTAGCGTTTATGGATGCCTTCGACTTGCAGCTTGACGGCCGCCGTTGCAGTTTTGCTGACGGGCATGTCGACCGGATAAGTGGCCAGGGCCTGCGCGGACTGATTCATGGGTTAGCCTCGGGTAGGAACAAGAAAACGCATCCAGCGACGTTCGGCCAGTCGGAACAGGCCCACCAGTGCAAAGGACAGCAGCATGTAGAGCAGGGCGGCGATGCCGAAGGCCTGGAACGTCAGGAACGTCTCGGCGTTGGCATCGCGGGCCACCTTGAGGATGTCGGCGACGGTGGCGGTGAACGCCAGCGACGTGGCGTGCAGCATCAGGATCATTTCGTTGCTGTAGGCCGGTAACGCACGGCGCAAGGCGGCGGGGACCACCACAAACAGGTTGAGACGCCAGCCGTGCAGGCCGTAGGCGCGTGCGGCTTCGATTTCGCCATGGGGAATGTTGCGGATCGCGCCGGCGAAGATTTCCACGGTGTAGGCGCAGGTATTCAGCACGAACGCCAGCAAGGTGCAGTTGAGTGCGTTGCGGAAAAACTGGTTGAGCAGGGCGTTGTCCTGCACCACCTCCAGGCTGTACAGCCCGGTGTAGCAAATCAGCAGTTGGATATACAGCGGCGTGCCGCGAAACAGGTAGGTATAGACCTCCACCGGCCAGCGCAGCCAGAAGTGCTCCGAGACGCGCGCGAGTGCCAGCGGGATCGACAGGACGAAGCCGAACACCACCGAGATAATGAACAGCCACAGGGTCATGGCGACGCCGGACAGCCCCGCGCCATCACTGAACAGATAGGCCAGGCCGTATTGCTGGAACAGTTCGATCATCGCGCCATCCCCTTGATACCGAGGTTGTAGCGCCGCTCAAGGCGCTTGAAGATGCGGTTGGACAGGGTGGTGATCACCAGGTACACGAGGCCGGCGAGGATCAGGAAATACAGCGGCTCGTTGGTGGTCTTGCCAGCGTTTTGCGCGGCCTTGACCAGGTCTGACAGGCCGATGATCGACACCAGCGCGGTGGACTTGAGCAGCACCAGCCAGTTATTGCCCAGGCCCGGCAGGGCAAAGCGCATCAGTTGCGGGAACAGCACCAGGTGAAAGCGCTGCCAGCGGCTCAGGCCGTAGGCGGTGGCCGCTTCGAGTTGGCCGATCGGCACGCTGAGGATCGCACCGCGAAAGTTCTCGGTGAAATACGCGCCGTAGATAAAGCCCAGGGTGATCACCCCGGCGGTGAATGGGTCGATTTCAAAGTAATCCCAGCCGAACACTTCGCTGAGGTCGTTGAGCCACAGTTGCAGGCTGTAGAAGATCAGCAGGATCAGCACCAGGTCCGGCACGCTGCGGATCAGCGTGGTGTAGAGCGTGGCCGGCACCCTTAGCCATTTGGCGCTGGAGAGTTTGGCGCCAGCCGCGATCAGGCCGAGGGAGAGGCTCAGGGCCAGCGCGAGGAACGCCAGCTTGAGCGTCATCCAGGCGCCCTGGGCCAGCATCGGGCCGTAGCCTTGCAGGTTGAGGAGTTCGTTCATGGGAGAGTCTCTAAAGGGCGCAGACGACCCTTGTAGCAGCCGGCTGATGGGGGAGGGGGGCTTGCCCCCGATAGCAGTGGGTCAGTCGATACCGGTGTCGACTGACACGCCGTCATCGGCGGTAAAGCCCCTTGCGCACAAGCCAGGTCCTACAGGGGTGAGGCGTTGGCATCACTCGTTGTAGATGTCCTGGTCGCCGAAGTACTTCTTCTGGATCTTGGCGTAGGTGCCATCGGCCTGGACGGCGGCGATGCCTTTGTTGATCAGCTCGCGCAACGCCTGGTCGTTCTTGCGCAGGCCCATGGCGATGTCCAGCGGCAGGGTCGGGTCCTTGAAGGCCGGGCCGGTCTTGAAGTCGGCGCCTTCAGGCTTGGACAGGAAGTTGAGCTGGGCTTCGAGCTTGTCGGTCAGGGTGGCATCGAGGCGGCCGTTCTGCAGGTCGGCGTAGTTTTGCTCCTGGGACTGGTACGCCTTGATCTGCGCACCCAGCTTGGCCAGGTGCGCGCGGGCGTAAGCTTCCTGCAGCGAGCCTTGCAGCACGCCGACCTGCTTGCCGTTGAGGGATTGCGGGGTGTCGCCAAAGTCGGCGTTTTTGCGGGTGATCACCGACGTTGGGCTGAGGAACAGCCGGTCGCTGAAGTCGATGACTTTCTCGCGTGCCGGGGTCACGGCCATGGACGACATGATGGCGTCGAATTTGCGCGCGCGCAGGGCCGGGATCATGCCGTCGAATTCGTTGTGCACCCAGGTGCATTTGACCTCGAGCTTGGCGCAGATGGCGTTGCCCAATTCGATATCGAAGCCTTGCAGGCTGCCATCGGCGGCCACGGATTCGAAGGGGGGATACTCGGGGAATACGCCGAAGCGGATTTCTTGCCAATCCTGGGCGTGGGCAGCGGTTGCACACAGTGGCAACAGCAATGCAGCGAAAAGTGATCGCAGTGGAGTCATGTGTATTCCCTATATTTTGTAATTGATGTCAGGGCAGTAAACGGATCAAGCAATGTTTTCCAGGGTGCAGGGCTCTTCGTGGCGAGGGGGCTCGCCCCCCTTGGACTGCGCAGCAGTCCTCAATCCTGTCACCGCGTCTTTTGAGTCGTTCGTGTTGCATGTACGGGCAGCTTCACTGCCCGTGGCGGGCAACCCGCTCGGCACAGAGAATGCTTCATAGTGGTGCGTTTTTTGTGTCGTTTGGTTGGGGGTTAAAGCGCAAATTGCGCTGTTAAAACTGCCAATGCAGCGGAATCGGCTGCCGCACCCGCTGAATCGGCTTTTGACCCCCTCAATTCTGGCCTGCCCCCGGCGCAAAGCGGCAGGCCAGAGCGGTCTCAGGCGCGCTTTTTCTGCTGTACGCGGGGTTGTTGGGCCAAGCGCGCAAACAGGTCTTTCGGGTCGGCGAGGTCCGGTACCAGTTCCAGTTCGCTGCCCACGTCCAGCGCCTTGGCCACGTCCAGGACGTAGCGCAGGGCCGAGTAGTCTTCGATGGCAAAACCGACCGAATCGAACAGGGTCACCTGGCGCGCATTCTCGCGGCCGGGCTGTTGGCCGTTGATCACCTGCCACAGCTCGGTCACCGGCGAATCTTCCGGCATGTGCTGGATTTCACCTTCGATACGGCTTTGCGGTTCGTACTCGACGATCACGCGGGCGCGCTCGACGATACGTCGGTCCAGCTCGGTCTTGCCCGGGCAGTCGCCGCCCACGGCGTTGAGGTGCATGCCGGGTTCGATCATGTCATCGGTGAGGATGGTGGCGTAGGCCTTGTCGGCAGTGACGGTGGTGACGATGTCCGCACCCTTGACCGCTTCCGCCACGCTGCCGGCGAGGATCACTTTGATCGCCGGGAAGGCCTTGAGGTTGGCCGCCAGCTTGGCGGTGGCCTTGGGGTCGATATCGAACAGGCGGATTTCGTTGATGCCGAGCATGGCGTGGAAGGCCAGGGCCTGGAACTCACTTTGCGAGCCATTGCCGATCAACGCCATGCTGCGGCTGTTGTCGCGGGCCAGGTAGCGGGCGACCAGCGCCGACGTCGCGGCGGTACGGATTGCCGTGGTCAGGGTCATCTCCGCCAGCAGCACCGGCTTGCCGGTGTCGACGTCACCCAGGGCGCCGAAGGCCATGACGGTGAGCATTCCGGCCAGGGTGTTCTTCGGGTGGCCGTTGACGTACTTGAAGGCATACAGCGAGGCGTCCGAGACCGGCATCAGCTCGATCACACCGTCCGGCGAGTGGTTGGCCAGGCGCGCGCACTTCTCGAAATCCTGCCAGCGCAGGTAGTCGGCGCGGATGTACTCGGCCATCTCGGTGATGCAGGTTTGCAGGCCTTTTTGCGAGACCAGGTAGCTGAGATCGTTGACGTCGATATAACGGGTCATGGCAAGACTCCTTATTGAAATGAGGGACGGGCCGGCAGATGCACTTCGGCCAGCATGCAGCGGGCACTGCCGCCGCCGATGCGTTCGATGTTGTCGATGTTCACCACCACCGGCCGGGTGTGGCGTTCCACGTGGGCGCGCTGGGCCGGTTGCAGGGCACCCCAGGCGCTGGCCGACATCACCAGCAGCGGCTGGCCGTCGCGGTCGTGGACTTCAAGCATGTTGCCGGCGAAGGCTTCGAGCTGGTCGAAGTCGAGGGCGAGGATGTCTTTGCCGGTGTCACGCAGGGAGCGTTCCAGGGCCTGGCGCTCGTCGGCATGGGGCAGGGCTTGCAGGCACACCACCGAGAGGTCGCGGCCGACGCTCATCATCACGTTGCTGTGGTAGATCGGCGCGTGGTGGCGGTCGACGGCGTGGAACACGCACAGTTGGTAGTCGAGGCGTTCGGCGAACTGGCGCAGGGCGTCGTGGTGGGTGCGCCCGGAGTGGCAGGCGTAGCTGATGCGATGCTGGCGGTCGAGCACCATGCTGCCGGTGCCTTCGAGGAAGATGTTCTGTTGTTCGAGGTGACTCAGGTCGATGGTGTGCTTGATCGCAAAGCGCTGTTCCAGCACTTGCAGCACACCTTTGTTGCGCTCCAGTCGTCGGTTCTGGCCTTCCATCGGATACAGCACCAGGCTGCCGTCGGCGTGGCTGCTCCACCAGTTGTTGGGGAAAATCGAATCGGGGGTGTGGGGCGCCGGCGTGTCCTGCACCACCAGGACTTCCACGCCATGCTGGCGCAGCGTGTCGACATAGCCATCGAACTCTTCCAGCGCTTTGTGCTGTGCACTGAGCGGGTCAAGGGGCGGGCGCTGGAAACGGTTGTTGATCGCGGTGTCCGGGTTGAAGGCAAAGCGCGCCGGGCGAATCATCAGGACGGTGTTGGTGGTTTGCATGGGTGCACGGATCCATGGGGTTGAGCAGTGGCGCTATTTTGTCGCTTGTGCGAGATGAATCCCGGCTGAAACGAAGGGGTGGCTCAGCCGGGAAAGCTGAAAAGGTGGGTAAGGCAGCCGAATCGGCTGTAAGGGGTGGAGCAGGGGCGAAAGGTGGGAGCGGGCTTGCTCGCGAATGGGGTCTGTCAGTACTGGATTGGGTGACTGACACTGCGCATTCGCG
>NZ_JASCPP010000188.1:0-6662 GCF_029959745.1 Pseudomonas sp. PS01298
CAGTCTGGCAGTCGATACATCTCTGACTGATCCACCGCATTCGCGAGCAAGCCCGCTCCCACATTGGGTTTTGCAGTGTGCCTTCAGGGTTTGAGTGCCAACTCGATCAGGCCGTGCAGTTCTTGCACCGACAGCGGCGCGGTTGAGAAGAGAATCCGAAACACCGTCGGCGCCGCCAGCAGATTGATCAAGTGGTCCACGCTCGGGGGCGATTGATCCGGATAACGGTCGACAATCGCCTGCAACTGCCCACTCAGGATACTCACGCAGTAACCCGGCGTGATCATGCATTGCAGGTCGCGCATCATGTTGCGACCGGGCTCTGAACTCATTTCATCCAGGTATTGCTCGGCCCAGGCTTGCAGGTCGCCGCGCAGGCTGCCGGTGTCGGCGGGCGCGCTGTCGGGGCGCATGCGGGCCAGGGCCACGTCCGCGAGCAGCACCGACAGGTCGCCCCAGCGCCGGTAGATGGTCGAGGGCGTGACGCCCGCACGCGCAGCAATCATCGGTACGGTGACGCTGGAGCGCTCATGGGCTTCCAGCAATTCACGCACTGCCGAATGGACCGATTCTTGTACCCGGGCACTGCGGCCCCCCGGGCGGAGGCCTTCTTTTATCGCCATGCTTGTGACCTTAACACAAAGAATTTGCTTTAAGCGCTGGCGAGTAGCACACTCCGCAAAAGCAAAATATTAGCTTTAGCGGAGCGTGCCCATGTCCAGCCCTATTTCCCATCGTTCCAGCCTGGTGTTCCTCGCGATCACCTTGCTGACGTTTCTCGCGGCCTCCAGTGCGCCGACGCCGTTGTACCACCTGTATCAGGAGGGCCTGCATTTTTCGGCGGGCATGCTCACGCTGATCTTCGGGGTCTACGCCTTGAGCCTCCTGGCGGCGCTGTTGACCGTCGGCTCGCTGTCAGATTACCTGGGGCGCAAGCCGGTGATTTTCGCCGCGCTGACCCTGGATATGCTGGCAATGTTGCTGTTTATCAATGAAGACAGCGTCGCCTGGCTGATTGCCGCGCGCACCTTGCAGGGTTTCGCCACGGGCATGGCCACCGCAGTGTTGGGCGCCGCCTTGTTGGATACCGATCGCCAGCAAGGCCCGCTGGTCAACAGTGTGGCGCCTTTGCTGGGCATGGCCTGCGGCGCGATGGGCAGCAGTCTGTTGGTGGAGTTCGCGCCATTGCCGACCCAACTGATTTACTGGACGTTGCTGGCATTGATGCTGTTGCAGGCCGTGTATGTCTGGCGCTTGCCGGAAAGCGTCAGCCGTATCCCCGGCGCCCTGGCGTCGCTGCGCCCCACCTTGCATGTACCGCCCCAGGCGCGCCGCGCTTTGTGGCTGTCGTTGCCGGTGGATGTGGCAGTGTGGGCGATGGGCGGCTTCTATCTCTCCCTGGCGCCTTCGCTGGTGCGCGCCGCCACCGGCTCGACTTCCAACCTGATCGGTGGCGGCCTGGTCGCCGTGCTGACCCTGAGCGGCGCGCTGATGATCTTCACCCTGCGCAATCGCCCGGCCGACAAGGTGCTGCGCCTCGGGGCCGGCTTGCTCGCCATCGGTGTGACGCTGATCCTCACCGCCGTGCACAGCGCCAGCCTGCCGCTGTTCTTCATCGCCACGCTGATCGCCGGCAGCGGCTTTGGCGCGGGCTTTCTGGGCGCCTTGCGCAGCGTGGTACCGCTGGCCTTGCCCCATGAGCGTGCGGGCCTGATGTCGGCGTTCTATGTGCTGAGTTACCTGGCGTTCTGCTTGCCCTCGCTGCTGGCGGGTAACCTGATCCGCAGTTTCGGCCTGATCGCCACCACCGATGGCTACGGCGCGATCCTCATTCTGCTGGCGCTGGGCGCGTTGTTAGGGCTGCTGCTGCAGGACTCGGCGCGAGCCAGGGCGACGGCGGGCGAGTGAGTCCTGCTTTTATATTGGTAAAATAGATAACAGTTAGAGATATTACCCGTTATATAGATATTCGATCAGGTTCTATCATGGTCTCAACCTCATGCGAGGAAGAGGATTGCCATCATGACCTGCTCGACAACCATCAGTTACAAACCCTTCAGTCACCTGACCCGTCCCCGGGAAGTGATTCGCCAGTTCACCCCCAACTGGTTTGCCGCGACCATGGGCACCGGCGTGCTCGCGCTGGCCCTGGCGCAGCTGCCGGTCAACCTGCCTGGCCTGCATGCCATCGCCGAAGGGCTGTGGCTGCTGACCATCGGCCTGTTTGTGCTGTTCAGCCTGTTGTACGCGGCGCGCTGGGTGATGTTTTTCCACGAGGCGCGGCGTATTTTCGGGCACTCCACCGTCTCGATGTTCTTCGGCACCATTCCCATGGGCCTGGCCACGATTCTCAACGGGCTGCTGCTGTTCGGCCTGCCACGCTGGGGCAACGAGGTGATCGCGCTGGCTGAAGCGGTGTGGTGGCTGGATGTGGCGATGGCCCTGGCCTGCGGTGTGCTGATCCCGTTCATGATGTTCACCCGCCAGGAACACAGCATCGACCAGATGACAGCCGTGTGGTTGTTGCCGGTGGTGGCCGCCGAAGTCGCCGCCGCCAGCGGTGGCCTGCTTGCGCCGCACCTGGCTGACGCCCATTCGCAACTGGTGATGCTGGTGACCAGCTATGTGCTGTGGGCGTTCTCCCTGCCGGTCGCATTCAGCATCCTAACCATCCTGATGTTGCGCATGGCCTTGCACAAATTGCCCCACGCCAATATGGCTGCCTCGAGCTGGCTGGCCCTGGGCCCAATCGGCACCGGCGCCCTTGGCATGTTGCTGCTGGGGGGCGATGCGCCGGCGATCTTCGCGGCCAACGGCTTGCCGGGTGTGGGCGAGATGGCCAACGGCCTGGGCCTGGTGGCCGGCATTACCCTGTGGGGCTTCGGCCTGTGGTGGATGCTGATTGCGGTACTGATCACCCTGCGTTACCTGCGCGCCGGCATTCCGTTCAACCTGGGTTGGTGGGGGTTTACCTTTCCGCTGGGGGTGTATGCCTTGGCGACGCTGAAGTTGGCGAGCCTGTTGAACCTGGGGTTCTTCAGTGTGTTTGGTTGCGTACTGGTGGTGGCATTGGCGCTGATGTGGCTGATCGTTGCTACGCGCACCGTGGAGGGCGCCTATAAAGGCGAGCTTTTTGTATCGCCGTGCATTGCAGGACTAGCGAATAAGTAAGCGGAGTTAGGTAAAGTCGTGGCCTGAATCTATAACAGGCCACGCAGGAACACGGACGATGAGCCACCCCTCGCAATTCACCTTGCTGCGCACACGGCGCTTCCTGCCGTTCTTCATCACCCAGTTGCTGGGCGCGTTCAACGACAACATCTTCAAGCAATCGCTGATCCTGGCCATTCTGTACAAGCTCACCATCGACGGCGATCGGGCCATCTGGGTCAACCTGTGTGCGCTGTTGTTCATCCTGCCGTTCTTCCTGTTCTCGGCGCTGGCCGGGCAGTTTGGCGAAAAATTCAACAAGGATGCGTTGATCCGCGCGATCAAGATCGGCGAGATCGTGATCATGGCCGTCGGCGCCACGGGCTTCCTGTTCAATCACCTGGAACTGATGCTGCTGGCGCTGTTTGCCATGGGCACGCACTCGGCGCTGTTCGGGCCGGTGAAGTACTCGATCATGCCCCAGGCGCTGCATGACGATGAGCTGGTGGGCGGCAACGGCCTGGTGGAAATGGGCACGTTCCTGGCGATCCTGGCCGGTACCATTGGCGCCGGGATCATGATGTCGTCCACTCATTACGCGCCGGTGGTGTCGGTGGCGATTGTCGGTGTGGCGGTACTCGGTTACCTCGCCAGCCGCAGCATCCCGCGCGCGGCGGCTTCGACCCCGCAGTTGCGGTTGAACTGGAACATCTTCAGCGAATCCTGGGCAACTTTGCGCCTCGGCCTGGGCCAGACCCCGGCGGTGTCGCGCTCGATCGTGGGCAACTCGTGGTTCTGGTTCGTCGGTGCGATTTACCTGACGCAGATTCCGGCCTACGCCAAGGAGTGGCTGTACGGCGACGAAACCGTGGTCACGCTGATCTTGACCGTGTTCTCGGTGGGCATCGCCCTCGGTTCGATGCTCTGTGAAAAACTCTCGGGCCGTAAGGTGGAAATTGGCCTGGTACCGTTCGGCTCGTTTGGCCTGACGGTGTTCGGCCTGTTGCTGTGGTGGCACTCCGGCGGCTTCCCACAGAATGTGCAGGCCAATGACTGGCTGGCGGTGTTGAGCTATGGGCAGGCCTGGTGGGTGTTGTTCGATATCCTCGGCCTGGGTGTGTTCGGCGGCTTTTACATCGTGCCGCTGTACGCGCTGATCCAGTCGCGTACCGCCGAGAATGAGCGGGCGCGGGTGATCGCCGCCAACAACATTCTCAACGCGCTGTTCATGGTGGTCTCGGCGATCGTGTCGATCCTGCTGCTGAGCGTGGCCAAGCTGTCGATCCCCGAACTGTTCCTGGTGGTGTCACTGCTCAACATCGCGGTCAACACCTACATCTTCAGGATCGTTCCCGAGTTCACCATGCGGTTCATGATCTGGCTGCTCAGCCATTCCATGTACCGCGTGGAGCATCGCAACCTTGATCTGATTCCGGACGAGGGCGCGGCGTTGCTGGTGTGCAACCACGTCTCGTTTGTCGATGCACTGTTGATCGGCGGCGCGGTACGTCGGCCGATTCGCTTTGTCATGTACTACAAGATCTACCGCTTGCCGGTGCTGAACTTTATCTTTCGCACGGCCGGGGCGATTCCGATCGCCGGGCGCAACGAAGATATCCAGATCTACGAAAAGGCCTTCACGCGGATTGCGCAGTACCTGCAGGACGGGGAGTTGGTGTGCATTTTCCCGGAAGGCAAATTGACCAGCGACGGTGAGATGAATGAGTTCCGTGGTGGCGTGACGCGCATTCTGGAAGAGACGCCAGTGCCGGTGATTCCGATGGCGCTGCAGGGGTTGTGGGGGAGTTTCTTCAGCCGCGATCCGAACAAGGGCTGGTTCCATCGCATCTGGTCGCGAGTGGTGTTGGTGGCGGGTGAGCCGGTATCGGTCGAGTCGGCGACGCCGGCGCAGTTGCAGGAGAAGGTCACGCAACTGCGCGGCACGGTCCTGTAGGAACACGGCTTGCCGGCGATGGCGCCCGTTCAGGCGCTATCGCCGCAAGGGGTCACGTGCTGATCTTGAGACCAATCAGTCCACAGATGATCAACGCCACGCTGGCCAGTCGGAACAGCGCCATGGATTCCCCGAACAGGATAATCCCGGCGATCACCGTGCCCACCGCACCCACGCCGGTCCAGATGGCGTAGGCGGTGCCCAATGGCAGTTCCTTCATGGCCAGGCCCAGCAGGCCGAGGCTGATGGCCATGGCGGCAATGGTCAGGGCGGTCGGCAGTGGCTTGCTGAAACCGTCGGTGTACTTCAAGCCGACGGCCCAGCCGACTTCAAACAAACCGGCAAAAAACAGAATGATCCAGGACATGATGACCTCGCTTTTATAGGCGGGGTCGTCCCCGGAGTATGCGCCTCGATAGCGTCGCGGGGTCGTCCCCGCGAAGCTCGGTAGAGTGCCGAAAATTGATCAGGCGATCAAGTTTGCGGCGTGTTCTCCAGCGCGCGGCGGTCTTCCTTCTCGCTCATGCGGCGGAAATACGTCGAGAGCAACGCCCCGGAAATATTGTGCCAGACGCTGAACAGCGCGCTCGGTACCGCCGCCAACGGCGAAAAGTGTGCGCTGGCCAATGCGGCGCCCAGCCCGGAATTCTGCATGCCGACTTCCAGCGCCAACGACTTGCGTTGCGCCAATGGCAGTTTGAACAGGCGACCGGTGAAGTAGCCCAGCAGGTAACCGAAGCTGTTGTGCAGCATCACCACTGCCATGATCAGCAGGCCCGACTCGGCGATCTTCGCCTGGCTGGCCGCCACCACTGCCGCGACGATGATCACGATGCTCACCACCGACACCAGCGGCAGCACCTCCACGGCGTGGCGCACCCGCTCGCCGAGCAGGCGTTGCGCGACCACACCGAGCACGATCGGCAGCAGCACCACTTGCAGGATCGACCAGAACAACTCCATGAACGACACCGGCAGCCAGGCCGACGCCAACAGCCAGATCAGCGCCGGGGTGAGCAGCGGGGCGAGGAGGGTGGTGACGGCGGCGATGGCCACCGACAGCGCCAGGTCGCCACGAGCCAGCCAGGTCATCACGTTGGACGAAGTGCCGCTCGGGCAGCAGCCGACCAGGATCACGCCGACGGCAATTTCCGGTGGCAGGTGGAAAGCCTGGCACAGCAGCCAGGCCACGCCCGGCATGATTACAAAGTGCGCGACCACGCCCAGTGCCACGCGCCATGGGTGGCGTGCGACCTCGGCGAAGTCTTCGAGTTTGAGGGTCAGCCCCATGCCAAACATCACCAGGCCCAG
The DNA here is from genome assembly GCF_029959745.1 of Pseudomonas sp. PS01298. NCBI lineage: Bacteria > Pseudomonadati > Pseudomonadota > Gammaproteobacteria > Pseudomonadales > Pseudomonadaceae > Pseudomonas > Pseudomonas sp. PS01298. The sequence continues at coordinate 6,416 of NZ_JASCPP010000188.1, forward strand.
CAGCGGGACGATGGCGCTTTTCAGGCCAATGAACCAGCTGGGTTCGAGGAAGGCCACGACGGCGAAAATCAACACCCAGTAGGCGAAGGTGTTGCCGACGAAGCGGCTCAAGGCAGCGAGTGCGCGCATGGGGATGTCCTTGTTATTAGAAGTCGGAAGTACAAATGCGATCAGACGTGGGAGCGGGCTTGCTCGCGAAGGCGGTGTGCCAGTCAATCCATCTGCTGACTGATCCACCGCCTTCGCG
>NZ_JASCPP010000189.1:0-6643 GCF_029959745.1 Pseudomonas sp. PS01298
GCGTAGCAGCCCCTATCAAAGCCCCCCTAACCTGCCAGAAAAATCCCCATACAGGTTTCGGGTCTGCTGCGCAGCCCAACGCAGGGCAAGCCTGCTCACCACAACAAGCGTGCCTGCATTCAAGCCTGCTTGCCACACGGGTTAAACCACATCCACTCCGACATGAATTGCATCATGCCGCCAAAATTCCAGGTCGCAGTCGATCAGTCGCTGGTGCTGGTCATAATTGACCCGGGCAATCCGCAGGCCCGGGCTGCCCACCGACACGCGCAACGCGGCGGCGGCTTCCACCGGCAGTGAGGTCGGGACGATTTCGAAACGCACCCGCCCGTAGTGCAAGTCGTATTTGCGCGCATACAACTCAGTCATTGACTGATTCAGGTCGCACTCAAGAATCCCCGGGAAATACTGCGGGTTCAGGTAATGCTCCACATACAACACCAGCCGCCCGTCAATCCGCCGGCCCCGGCAGATCTGGATCACGCTGGACAACGCCGGCAACTGCAACCACGCACACACCGCCGCCGAGGCCGGTTGCAGCCGCGCAGAGATCACTTCGGTAGACGCCACCCGCCCCTGGTCGTTGACCATCGCGTGAAAGTGGCTGCGCTGCATCAAGTTGTAGGCCAGCCGTGGTGGCGAGACAAACCAGCCACGGCGCTCCTCACGATAGATCTGGCCTTGGGCCTCCAGTTGTAACAAGGCTTCCCGCACGGTAATTCGAGTGGTACCAAACAACTCGCTGAGCTTGCGCTCGGCGGGCAGTTTGCTTGCAGGCGGCAACAGGCCGTGGTCGATCTGCTCTTGCAGCGCCAGGCCGATGGATGTCACCGCCTTGATTGCCTCATCACGCATCAACGTTACCTATCTGGACTAGACCAGCACCGTTCAGGTGCACAAAACGCGCTGTATTCGGGCTCCTGCCATTGCGTGCCAGCCTAGGCATTACAGATGACCGACAGATGACAGTCCATGTCGGGTCCCTCCTGCACACCCTGCAATACATCGGCCAAGTCCAGGCTCTGCGGGCACTTGAGCATGGTCTACGCTAAGTCTGTGCAGAGCGACACAAGCGATTTAAAAACGACATCGACATGAAACTGTCATCCATCCAGCCTAGATTGGCTCAGGTATTGCTGACCTAGACCAACACCACCGCAAACGTCGACAAAAACGCAGCGTTGAAAACGCCCAAAGGAGCTTCGGATGAAACAGCTTTTCCTGGCATCACTGTTAGGCTCGACCATTGCCATGTGCACCGCCGCCATGGCTGCTGATACCGATCTAAAAACCCTTGAAGCTGCCGCCAAGACAGAAGGCGCCATCAACAGCGTCGGCATGCCCGATGACTGGGCCAACTGGAAAGGCACCTGGGAAGACCTGGCCAAGACCTACGGCCTCAAGCACATCGACACCGACATGAGCTCGGCCCAGGAAATCGCCAAGTTCAAGGCTGAAAAAGACAACGCCAGCGCCGACATCGGCGACGTGGGCGCGGCCTTCGGTCCGATCGCGGTGAAGCAGGAAGTCACGCAGCCGTACAAACCGTCGACCTGGGCCCAGGTCCCGGATTGGGCCAAAGACAAGGACGGTCACTGGGCCCTGGCCTACACCGGCACCATCGCCTTCATCGTCAACAAGAAGCTGCTGCACGGTTCCGAAGTACCAACCAGTTGGGCTGACCTGCAGAAAGGCAAATACAAAGTCTCCATCGGCGACGTGAGCACCGCGGCCCAAGCGGCCAACGGCGTACTGGCGGCAGCCATCGCCAATAAAGGCGACGAGAAAAACATCGCGCCGGGCCTGCAGTTTTTCACCAAGATCGCCCAGCAAGGTCGTCTCTCGCTGTCCAACCCGACCATCGCCACCATGGAAAAAGGCGAAGTCGAAGTGGGCATCGTCTGGGACTTCAACGGCCTGAGCTACAAGGCCAAGATGGCCAACCCGGATGACTACGTGGTGCTGATTCCTTCTGACGGCTCGGTAAAATCCGGCTACACCACCATCATCAACAAATACGCCAAGCACCCGAACGCCGCCAAGCTGACCCGCGAATACATCTTCAGCGATGCCGGCCAACTCAACCTGGCGCGTGGCAATGCGCGTCCGATCCGTGCTGAAACCGACCTGAAACTGCCGGCTGATATCGCCAAGAACCTGATCCCGGGCGAGCAGTACACCAAGGCCAATCCGCAACCGATCAAGGATGCCGATGCCTGGGAAGCGACCTCCAAGAAGTTGCCACAACAGTGGAACGAGCAAGTCATCGTAGAAATGAAGTAAGCGACGCAAAACCTGTAGGAGCCGGCTTGCCGGCGATGACGGTCGAACCTTCGACATTGATGTCGGCTGATACATCGCCATCGCAGGCAAGCCAGCGCCCACATTTGATCCGGTTCCAACCGAACAAAAGATCCACATCCCCTGTTGCGGAGCCCCAGCCCCCATGAAGCACAATGTCATCCTTGTCGTGCTCGACGGCCTGAACTTCGAGGTTGCCCGACACGCCATGGGGCACTTGCAGGCCTATGTCGGCGCAGGACGCGCAGCCCTCTACAAACTGGAATGTGAACTGCCCGCCCTGTCCCGCCCGCTGTATGAGTGCATCCTCACCGGCGTGCCACCAATCCAGAGCGGCATCGTCCACAATCAGGTCTCGCGCCTGTCCAACCAACGCAGCATTTTCCATTACGCCACCGACGCCGGCCTGACCACTGCGGCGGCGGCTTACCATTGGGTCAGTGAGTTGTATAACCGCACACCCTTTATTGCCGCGCGTGATCGTCATACCGACGACAAGGCGCTGGCGATCCAGCACGGGCATTTCTACTGGAATGACCATTACCCGGATTCACACCTGTTTGCCGACGCTGAAAGCCTGCGCGTCAAACACGCGCCAAACTTCCTGGTCGTGCACCCGATGAACATCGACGACGCCGGCCACAAGCACGGTCTCGACACCGCGCAATACCGCAACAGCGCCCGCTCGGCCGACATCATCCTGGCTGACTACCTGCAAGGCTGGCTCAATGCCGGCTACCAGGTGCTGGTCACCGCCGACCACGGCATGAACAACGATCGCTCCCACAACGGCCTGTTGCCGGAAGAGCGCGAAGTGCCGTTGTTTGTACTCGGCGAGGCCTTCAGCCTCGACATCCACGCCGCGCCGAACCAGACCGACCTGTGCGGCACCGTCTGCGAGCTGTTGGGCGTACCACACGACAAACCTGTCTGCCGGGAGCTGTTGAAGTGAATTCCATGACTCGCGGCAAATGGCTGGCGCTGCTGTGCCTGGTGCCCTTCGCGCTGTTCTTTATCGTGTTCGAAATCGCCCCGCTCGTCTGGGTGTTGATCAACAGCCTGCAAACGGAAGAAACCGGCTGGGGCCTGGACAACTTCACGCGGATCTTCAGCTCGAAGTTCTACCTGCAAGCCATCCAGTTCAGCCTGGAGATCAGCTTCTACTCGAGCATCTTCGGCATCATAATCGCCACCCTGGGCAGTTACTCCCTGCGCCGGGTCGATTCGCCGCTGCGCAATTTCGTCACCGCTTTCGCCAACATGACCAGCAACTTTGCCGGTGTCCCCCTGGCGTTCGCCTTCATCATCCTGCTGGGTTTCAACGGCAGCATCACCATCATGCTCAAGCAGGCCGGGATCATTCAGGACTTCAACCTGTACTCCAAGACCGGCTTGATCATTCTCTACACCTACTTCCAGATTCCCCTCGGCGTGCTGCTGCTCTACCCGGCGTTCGACGCGCTGCGCGAAGACTGGCGCGAGTCGGCGGCGTTGCTGGGTGCCAATGGCTGGCAGTTCTGGCGGCATATCGGCTTGCCGGTGCTCACGCCGGCGTTGCTGGGCACGTTCGTGATCCTGCTGGCCAACGCGCTGGGCGCGTATGCCACGGTCTACGCGCTGACCACCGGCAACTTCAACGTGCTGCCGATTCGCATCGCCGGCCTGGTGTCGGGGGATGTCTCGCTGGATCCGAACATGGCCAGCGCCCTGGCCGTGGTGCTGGTGGCGCTGATGACCGTGGTCACCGTGGTCCATCAACTGTTGCTCAAGAGGAGCTACCATGTCTCGCGCTGAAGCCGGCCCGGCCTCCCTCTACCACCGCGTGGTGGTGTACCTGTTGTTTGCGATCCTGGTGCTGCCGCTGATCGGCACCTTCGTCTATTCGATTGCCAGCAGTTGGTCGGCAACCATCCTGCCCGCTGGCTTTACCGTGAAATGGTACGTCCAACTGTGGAGCGACCCGCGCTTCCTGATGGCCTTCGGGCAGTCGTTGCTGGTGTGCGTGGGCGCACTGCTGCTGTCGGTGGTGTTGATCCTGCCGCTGCTGTTCGTGGTGCATTACCACTTCCCAAGGCTCGACGCACTGATGAACATCCTGATCCTGCTGCCCTTCGCGGTGCCGCCGGTGGTGTCGTCGGTGGGCCTGCTGCAACTCTACGGTTCCGGGCCGCTGGCGATGGTGGGCACACCGTGGATCCTGATCGGTTGCTACTTCACCGTGGCGCTGCCGTTCATGTACCGCGCGATCACCAATAACCTGCAGGCGATCAACCTGCGAGACCTGATGGATGCCTCGCAACTGCTCGGCGCCAGCACCTGGCAGGCGGCGATCCTGGTGGTGCTACCGAACCTGCGCAAAGGCCTGATGGTCGCGCTGCTGCTGTCGTTCTCGTTCCTGTTCGGTGAGTTCGTGTTCGCCAACATCCTCGTCGGTACCCGCTACGAAACCCTGCAGGTGTACCTGAACAACATGCGCAACAGCAGCGGCCACTTCACCAGTGCCGTCGTGATTTCCTATTTCTTCTTTGTGCTGGTGCTGACCTGGGCCGCCAATATCTTGAACAAGGACAAAAGCCAATGAGCTTCGTCAGCGTCCAACACCTGCAAAAAGGCTACGCCGGCACCCCGGTGTTCAGTGATATCAACTGCGAAATCGCCAAGGGCGAATTCGTCACCCTGCTCGGCCCGTCAGGGTGCGGCAAGTCCACCCTGCTGCGCTGCATCGCCGGCCTGACCTCGGTGGACAGTGGGAAAATCCTGCTGGATGGCCAGGACATCGTCCCGCTGAGCCCGCAAAAACGTCACATCGGCATGGTGTTCCAGAGCTATGCACTGTTCCCCAACATGACCGTGGAACAGAACGTCGCCTTCGGCCTGCGCATGCAAAAGGTCAATGCCGATGACAGCCACAAGCGGGTACAGGAAGTGCTGCAACTGGTCGAACTCAAGGACCTCGCCGGCCGCTACCCGCACCAGATGTCGGGTGGCCAGTGCCAGCGCGTGGCGCTCGCCCGCTCGCTGGTCACCCGCCCGCGCCTGTTGCTGCTCGATGAGCCGCTGTCGGCGCTGGATGCGCGGATTCGCAAACACCTGCGCGAACAGATCCGCCAGATCCAGCGCGAACTGGGCTTGACCACGATCTTCGTGACCCATGACCAGGAAGAAGCCCTGACCATGTCGGACCGGATCTTCCTGATGAACCAGGGCAAGATCGTGCAAAGCGGCGACGCCGAAACCCTCTACACCGCGCCGGTGGATGTCTTTGCCGCCGGATTTATCGGCAACTACAACCTGCTGGACGCCGACAAGGCCAGCCAGTTGCTGCAGCGGCCGATCAGCGGGCGCATCGCGATTCGCCCCGAGGCCATCGAGCTCAGCCTCAGCGGCGAACTCGATGCCCTGGTGCGCAGCCACAGCCTGCTGGGCAACGTGATCCGCTACCGCATCGAAGCCCGTGGCGTCGAATTGGTGGTGGACGTACTGAACCGCTCGGCGGACGATCTGCACCCCGACGGCCAGCGCCTGGCACTTTCCATCGACCCCAGTGCACTGTGTGAAGTAGCCTGAGCAGCACGACTGATTGAGAGAGCGTAACGGATGGCATTGGTAATTTTTGATTTGGACGACACCCTGATCCACGGCGACTGCGCCACCCTGTGGAGCGAGCAGATGGGCCGCCTGGGCTGGGTCGACCCCGAGTCGTTCATGCGCAGGAACAACGAGCTGATGGATGCCTACAGCCAGGGCAAGCTGGCCATGGAAGACTTCATGGACTTCAGCCTGGAGCCGATGATCGGCCGCACCCCGGAGGAAATCGACCACCTGGTGGAGCCCTGGGTCGAGGACGTGATCGAACCACTGATCTACAGTGACGCCACCAAGACCATCGCCCGCCACCGCGCCAATGGCGACCGCATCCTGGTGATTTCCGCCTCGGGCACCCACCTGGTCACGCCGATTGCGGCGCGGATCGGCATCGATGAAGTGCTGGGGATTGATCTGGAAGTGAGCCATGGCGTGTACAGCGGCCGTACCGTCGGTGTACTGACCTACCGCGAAGGCAAGATCACACGCTTGCTGGAATGGCTGGAGCAGGAAGGCGAGACGCTGGAAGGGGCGTATTTCTACTCGGATTCGCGCAATGACCTGCCGTTGCTGCTGAAGGTGGATCACCCAAACGTGGTGAACCCGGACCCGGTGCTACGCGAGCACGCGGAAAAGGCCGGCTGGCCGATCCATCACTGGGTGTGACACTGCGCTCCTTGAATTGAAATCCAGTCCACTGTGGGAGCGGGCTTGCTAGCGAAAGCGGTTTGTCAGTGAAGAATGTTTCATCTGACAC
>NZ_JASCPP010000018.1:0-74310 GCF_029959745.1 Pseudomonas sp. PS01298
GGCTTGCTCGCGAAAGCGATGGGTCAGCCACCCTCTGCATAGCTGAACCAGTGCTTTCGCGAGCAAGCCCGCTCCCACCTTTTGATCTGCATTTATCCAGGGCGATTGGGTTTATTTCTTGGCGATGATGACGGCGCGCATCGGCGCCGGCAGCCCTTCGATCGTCTTGCTGTGATCCTGCGGATCGAGGAAGTCGCTCAGCGACTGATACTTCATCCACTCCGTCCCGCGTTGTTCCTCGACCGTCGTCACGCTCACGTCCACGCAACGCACCTCACTGAAGCCGGCGCGGCGCAGCCACAGCATCAGCGCCGGCACCGACGGCAGGAACCATACGTTGCGCATCTGCGCGTAGCGGTCCTCCGGCACCAGCACTTGCTGCTGGTCGCCTTCGACCACCAAGGTTTCCAGCACCAGTTCGCCGCCCTTGACCAGGGTGTCCTTCAGCGCCAGCAAATGCTCGATCGGCGAGCGACGGTGGTAGAACACACCCATGGAAAACACGGTGTCGAAGCCTTCCAGATTGGGCGGCAGGTCTTCGAACGGGAATGGCAGGTGCCAGGCATTCGGCGCGGACAAATAGCGCTGCACGGCCTGGAACTGACAGAAGAACAGCCAGTTGGGGTCCACGCCAATCACGCTGTCGGCGCCGGCGCCGAGCATGCGCCACATGTAGTAGCCGTTGCCGCAGCCGACGTCGAGGATGCGCTTGCCCTTGAGGTCCAGGTGCGGCGCCACGCGCGACCATTTCCAGTCCGAACGCCACTCGGTGTCCACATGCACACCGAACAGGTGGAACGGCCCCTTGCGCCACGGGCTCAGGCCCATCAGCGCGGTGTGCATTTGCGCGCGAGTGGCGTCGTCGCAGTCGGTGTCCAGGGTCAGGCCGTTGAGCAAATCCACTTCGCTGGGCTGGATGGCAGGCAACGCATCCAACGCACTCTGCCAGCGCTCGAGGTCGCCATGACCTTTTTCCATCTTGCTATCGAGTTGCGCTTGCAGGCCCTGGGCCCACACGGCCAGGGGAGTGCCGACCAGATGGCGGGCGAGGGGGGACAGATCAATCATGGCAAGGCAATCAACGAGGCAAAGTTAAGACACTGGAACCACGGCACGACTTTCGAGAACCCGGCCGCCAGCAGGCGTTCGCGGTGTTCTTCGAGGCTGTCGGGCTTCATGACGTTTTCGATGGCGCTGCGCTTCTGGGCGATTTCCAGTTCGCTGTAGCCATTGGCGCGTTTGAACGCGATGTGCAGGTCGGTGAGCAGCGCGTGTTCTTCAAGGTCATTGAAGCGCAGCTTTTCCGACAGGATCAATGCACCGCCCGGCAACAGCGACTGGCGGATGCGGCCGAGCAGCGCCAGGCGCTCCTCGGGGGCGATAAATTGCAGGGTGAAGTTCAGCGCCACCACCGAGGCCGGTGCAAATTGCAGCGCGAGGATATCGCCCTCCACCACCTCGACCGGCAACAGCTCCTGGAACATCGAGTCCTGGCCATTCAGGTATTCGCGGCAGCGCTCGACCATGGCCGCCGAGTTATCCACAGCGATTACCCGGCAACCGTCGGTGCGCACATGGCGGCGCAACGCTTGGGTGACCGCGCCAAGGGATGACCCCAGGTCATACAGCACGCTGTTGGGCTGGGCGAACTGCGCCGCGAGCACGCCGAGGTTCTCGACGATGGTCGGGTAACCCGGCACCGAGCGCTTGATCATGTCCGGGAACACCCGCACCACGTCCTCGTTAAAGGCGAAGTCCGGCACCTGGGGCAGGGGCTGGGCGAATAGGCGATCGGGTTCTTTGCTCACGGCTGTTCCGGCGACGATGGGGGAAAGGCCGGCATTTTAGCCAACTTGGCCCTCGGATGCGCGGGTTGTCTGATGGAAAGCCGAGGCCGTGATACCCCACTGGCCAAGCCAGTAAGTGACGATCAACAGATACGGTGCCGCCTCGAACGACAGCACAAACCGATTGATGCCGATCAGCGTGTCGGAAAACACAAATGACACCGCACCGGCCGCCGCCAGCAGCGCCGAGCGTTTCGGCACGTCACTGCCCAGCCGTGCCAACGCGCGCCAGAGCATGGCGCTGATCACCGTCGCGTACACCACCACCGGAATCAGCAGGTCACCCAGGCCGTGGGAAATCATGATGCTCAGCAGAATCGCGCCCACGCCCAGCGCCAATACCAATGGCAGCAGCGCCAAGCGGCGGCAATCGCTGAAGTAGGCTTTCAGATAAGCCAGGTGCGCGAACAGGAACGCGCCGAGGCCGAAGATGAACAAGTCGCCCGGCCACGCCAGCAGCACATCGCCGACCAGCGAGAAAATCAGCCCCAGGCTGATCCAGCGTCGATAGTCGGTGGGCGGCGCGTCATGCAGCCAGCCCAGCAGCGCGAGTACCGGCAGCGGTTTGACCAACAGGCACAACAGGGTGGCGTGGGTGGTCAGGCCGTAGATAAAGGTGCCGGCGCCCATCAACGCAAGAATCAGCCATGGCATATCAGTTCACCGTAATGGCGCAGTCGAAGGTTTCGGCGGGTTCGGCTTCCGGCTCCCAGGGTTGCTGGGAGGTCAGGCGCAAACGTCCCTGGCCGGCCGCAAAGGCCTGGAAGCGCCAGGTGGACTGGCCGCCGCCACCAATCACGCCGGATTCCGAGCTGCTGTAGACCTCGGGGCTCAGCGCGCGCAATACGCCGCCGGCCGAATCCTGAATGGCCCAGCGGTAACCGGTGGTGGGATTGCTGGGCAGGGTCAGGATCAGATTCTGCCCGGACTTGAGCTGGAGCGGGCAGGCGCCCTGATCTTCCACGGTGACGTTTTGCTTGGGGGCACTGGCGCAGGCGGCCAGCAGGGCAAGGCTCAGGGGAAGCAGCAGGCGGGCAGCGGTCATGGAGGCTCCGTTGATTAGCGACGAAGGGCGAGCATAACCGAAGATGAGACAAGGTGTGACAAGAGGACCGCAGAGTGCGCTTGGTGGAGAGCAGGCTTGCCTTGCGTTGGGCTGCGGAGCAGACCCAGAACTGACGACCCCATTCTTTCGGAAAGAATGGGGTCTATTCAAGAGGGGCTGCTACGCAGCCCAACGCAGGGCAAGCCTGCTCACCACAGGGGGGGCACTCGGGCCACTCGGGGCACTCGGGCTAGTGAGCTATCAGAAGAGCACCTTCGCCACGTCGGCAAAGCGCTTGGCAAAGTGCACGGTCATGCCTTCCTTCAGGTAGTCCGGCAACTCCTCGAAGCTGCCACGGTTTGGCTCCGGCAGGATCAGCTCGTGAATCTTCTGGCGTCGCGCCGCAATCACCTTCTCGCGCACCCCGCCAATCGGCAGGACATGCCCGGTCAGCGTCAATTCACCGGTCATGGCCACGCCTTTTTTCGGCGGCTGGTTGCGTGCCAGCGACAGCAGCGCGCTGGCCATGGTCACCCCGGCGCTCGGGCCGTCTTTGGGCGTGGCGCCTTCCGGCACGTGCAGGTGCACGAAGGCCTCGTCGAAGAACTTCGGATCACCGCCAAACGACTTCAGGTTGGAGCTGATGTAGCTGTAGGCGATTTCGGCAGACTCCTTCATCACCTCACCCAACTGCCCGGTGAGCTTGAAACCACGGTTGAGCGTGTGGATGCGCGTCGCCTCGATCGGCAGCGTGGCGCCGCCCATGCTGGTCCAGGCCAGGCCGGTGATTACCCCGGTGCCGGACAGCACTTGCTCGTTGCGGAACACGGGAATGCCCAGGGAGCTTTCCAGGTCCTTGTTGCCGATCTTGATCACCGAGTCGGGCTCATCCAGCAGCTTGACCACGGCTTTGCGCACCAGTTTGCCCAGCTGTTTCTCCAGCTGGCGCACACCGGCTTCCCGCGCGTAGCCGTCGATCAACGCGCGCAGGGCGCCGTCGCTGATGCTCAGGCTGTTTTTCGACACGCCGGCTTTTTCCAGCTGCTTGGGCCACAGGTGACGCTTGGCGATGGCGACTTTTTCTTCAGTGATATAGCCGGACAGGCGAATCACTTCCATCCGGTCCAGCAGCGGGCCGGGGATGGAATCCAGGGTGTTGGCGGTGCACACGAACAGCACCTTGGACAGGTCCAGGCGCAGGTCCAGGTAGTGGTCGAGGAATTCGACGTTCTGCTCAGGGTCGAGGGTCTCCAGCAATGCCGACGCCGGGTCGCCCTGGAAGCTCTGGCCCATCTTGTCGATCTCGTCGAGCATGATCACCGGGTTCATCACTTCCACATCTTTGAGCGCCTGCACCAGCTTGCCCGGCAGGGCGCCGATGTAGGTGCGGCGGTGGCCCTTGATCTCGGCCTCGTCGCGCATGCCGCCGACACTGAAACGGTAGAACGGCCGGCCCAGTGACTCGGCGATGGATTTGCCGACGCTGGTCTTGCCCACGCCCGGCGGGCCCACCAGTAGCACGATGGAACCGGCGACTTCGCCTTTGTAAGCGCCCACCGCGAGGAACTCGAGGATGCGGCTCTTGATGTCGTCCAGCCCCGCATGGTGTTTATCCAGCACCTTGCGCGCGTGCTTGAGGTCGAGCTTGTCCTCGCCATACACCCCCCACGGCACCGAGGTGGCCCAGTCGAGGTAGTTGCGAGTGACCGCGTACTCCGGCGAGCCGGTTTCCAGGATCGACAGTTTGTTGAGTTCTTCATCAATGCGTTTTTTCGCCTGGGCCGGCAACACTTTGCCCTCCAGGCGTTGCTCGAACTGCTCGACGTCCGCGCTGCGGTCGTCCTTGGTCAAGCCCAGCTCCTGCTGGATGACCTTGAGCTGTTCCTTGAGGAAGAACTCGCGCTGGTGCTCGCCGATCTTGCGGTTCACTTCGGCGGAGAGTTCTTTTTGCAGACGCGCGACTTCGACTTCCTTGCGCAGCATCGGCAGGACTTTTTCCATGCGCTTGAGCATGGGGACGCAGTCCAGCACTTCCTGCAGCTCGTTGCCGGTGGCCGAGGTGAGGGCGGCAGCGAAGTCGGTCAGCGGCGACGGGTCGTTGGGGCTGAAGCGGTTGAGGTAGTTCTTCAGCTCTTCGCTGTACAGCGGGTTGAGCGGCAGCAGTTCCTTGATCGCATTGATCAGCGCCATGCCGTAGGCCTTGACCTCGTCGGTCGGCTCGCTGGGCTGGTGCGGGTATTCGACTTCCACCAGGTACGGTGGGCGGTGGTGCTTGAGCCAGGTGCGAATCCGCACGCGGGTCAGGCCCTGGGCGACGAATTGCAGTTTGCCGTTCTCGCGGCTGGCGTGGTGCACCTTCACCAGGGTGCCGTACAGCGGCAGGCTGGAGGTGTCGAAATGCCGGGGATCTTCGGGCGGCGTGTCCATGAAAAACAGGGCAAGCGAGTGGTGATCGGATTTGCTCACCAGCTCCAGGGTTTCCGCCCACGGTTCTTCATTGACGATCACCGGCAGCACTTGCGCCGGGAAGAACGGCCGATTGTGGATCGGAATGATGTAGACCTTGTCCGGCAGGTTTTGCCCAGGCAGGGCAAGGCCGGTGTTGGATGAAGCTGCGTGTTCAGCGTTTTCGGGATCGGCGTAATCGTTGAGGTCGATGTCCGGGAATTCTTGCTGGTCGCTCATGGGGCACCTGCATAAGGAAGTATGCAGGTTAGATGGGGCAGGGCAGTGGTGGTTTCAATGGCGGGCGTGAGATAGCAACATATTGCATGATATTTTCGAAACCCGTAGGCGCCAGCAAGCCGGCTCCTGCAGGGCTCAGCTGATTTTGTGGAGATAGGCGGGCAGTGGCTGTTCCGGCAGTACCGACAACACTTTCAACCGCTGCAACATGCGCTGCCGTGCCCGTTGCAGGTGCTCGCGCAGGTTCAGCGCGGCCGCATCGACGGCGCCGTGCAGCAACAACTCCAGAATCAGGCGATGTTCGGCAAGCATGGCTGGATCGGCGCCGATCCCCAGCAAACGGTAGAAAATCCGGCTGATGATCATCGGGCTCTGGCCCTGGCGAATCAACGCGGCGATCTTGCGATTCTGCAGGCCGGCGAGGCAGCGCTGGTGCAAATCCTCTTCGATCTGTTCGATGGCTTCCAGGCTGCAATGGGGGCTGTCCTGGGCGTCCAGCACGCGTTGCAACATGGCTTCGAGCAGCTCGCGGTCCAGGTTCGGTGCGCTCTGGCGCAGGGCTTCGGGCTCCAGGCAGGCACGCAGTTCGTAGTCTTCGGTGACTTCCCGCGCGGTCAGCGGCCCCGCCAGCCACTGCGAGTACGGCTCTTTTTCCACCAGGCCCCGGTCGCGCAGGCGCATCAGCGCTTCGCGCACCACCGCGCGGCTGACGCCGTAATGGTCGGCGGCGGCCTGTTCGTCCAGGCGGTAGTGGCCGAAGGCGATGCAGGTGGACAGCGCCGCGCCGATTTCCTCGACGATCCGCTCGCCCAGCGGTCGGGTATCCACCAGCTCATCTTCGCCATTCAGGCCCAGGTGCGCATGGCTCAGCGGCAAGCGCAGCGGCTCCATGGCCAGGCCTTCGGGGTTGATCAGGTAGCCGCGGCCATTGAAGCGGCAAATCAGCCCTTCGGCATGCAGCAGGTCCAGGGCCTTGCGCACCGGCACGCGGCTGGTGCCGAACAGTTCGGCCAGCGGTGCCTCCAGCAGGACCAGCCCATGGCGCGCGGTGCCGTTGACGATCGCATCACGCAACAGCTGATGAATCATCGCGTAACGGGAGGCCGAGGCGGACACTGCTTTCATTGCTTTCTCAAGAGGATGTAGGACGGTGGCCGGGGATTCTCTCATAGATGCGCCTGTCACTCTGCGCCACATCGGTGGCACTTTTTTGGGGCCTGGACAGCGGGAATGTTACTTTTCTGCACCAAAATGTACTTATTCATAAAAGATACATTATTTCTTTTAAACCCTGCGCTGGATGTGTTGCACGCTTTTTTTTCCAGACCCAGGAGCATCTATCCCGTGGATCCTGACGCGAACATCTGATCTGCACGTTGGGCGCGTTCACAGACTGGCACGAAACCTGCCTTTGTAAAATGTACATTTTATTAATATGTACGTTTTATGAGGGTCATCTTGATGTCAGACGCCACTTCAATGGCCGAGGATTTCGCCAGCGGTCGCAACGACCCGGTGCAAGCCCTCGAGCAGGCACTCGACAAGGCCAGCCAGGTCCCGGCGGTATTTATCAGCCTGACCACCGAGCGCGCCCGCCGTGAAGCCGAAGCTGCCGCCGCGCGCTGGCGGGCCGGCCAGCCATTGAGTGGGTTGGATGGCGTGCCCGTGGCCTGGAAGGACCTCTATGACGTGGCCGGCAGCGTCACCACTGCCGGTGCCGCCTACCGGCGCAACGCGCCTGCCGCCTTGCTCGATGCGCCCAGCGTAGGGCTGCTGTGCCGCGCGGGGATGGTCAGCGTCGGCAAGACCAACCTCAGCGAGCTGGCCTATTCCGGGCTCGGCCTCAATCCGCACTTCGGCACCCCGCACAACCCGCACGGCACTGACCAGCCACGTATCCCGGGTGGCTCATCGTCCGGCTCGGCGGTGGCCGTCGCCGCCGACATCGTGCCCATTGCGATGGGCACCGACACCGCCGGTTCGATCCGCATCCCCTCGGCATTCAATGGCCTGGTGGGCTACCGCAGCAGCAGCCGACGCTACAGCCGCGACGGCGTGTTTCCCCTGGCTCACACCCTCGACAGCCTTGGCCCGCTGACCCGCAGCGTGCGCGATGCGCTGGCCATCGACGACCTGCTCCACGGCCGCCGGCAAACCCATGTCGCGCGAAGCCTCAAGGGCCAGCACTTTGTGCTGGAGCAAGGCGCCCTGGAAGGCATTGAACCCGCCGTGCACAACAACCTGCTGCGCGCGGTGGACCAACTCAAGGCCGCCGGTGCGCGGGTCGAGTTGCGCCCCTCGCCCACGTTCCAGGCCACGCTGGAGCTGATCAAGCACCAAGGTTGGCTCGGCGCCTTCGAAGCCTTCGCCCTGCACCAGGCGTTGCTCGACAGCGCCGACGCCGAGCAACTCGACCCCCGCGTACGCCGCCGCCTCGAAGCCGCTCGCGCGTTGCCGGCCAGCCAACTGATCGCCCTCACCGATGCACGCCGCCGCCTGCAACAGCAACTGATCGACGACCTCGACGGCGCCGTGCTGATCACCCCCACCGTTGCGCATGTCGCCCCGGCCCTGGCACCGCTGGAAGCCGACGACGCGCTGTTTGTCAGCACCAACCTCGCCACCCTGCGCCTGACCATGCCCGGCAGTTTGCTCGACATGCCCGGCGTGAGCCTGCCCAGCGGCCGCGACGCCCTGGGTTTACCCACCGGCCTGCTGCTCAGCGCCCCCAGCGGCGAAGACGCACGCCTGCTGCGGGCCGCTTTGTCGGTCGAAACCGCCCTGACTTTTTAAGGAGACACACCATGGCTAAAGACATCCTCTGTGCATTTGGCGTCGACGTCGACGCCGTCGCCGGCTGGCTCGGTTCCTACGGCGGCGAAGACTCGCCCGATGACATCTCCCGCGGCCTGTTCGCCGGGGAAGTCGGCGCGCCGCGCCTGCTCAAACTGTTCGAACGCTACGGCCTGCGCACCACCTGGTTCATCCCCGGCCACTCGATGGAAACCTTCCCCGAGCAGATGAAGGCCGTGGCCGACGCCGGCCACGAAATCGGCGTGCACGGCTACAGCCACGAAAACCCGATCGCGATGACCGCCGAGCAGGAAGAAATCGTCCTCGACAAGTCCATCGAGCTGATCACCCAGGTCACCGGCAAGCGCCCCACCGGCTACGTCGCGCCGTGGTGGGAATTCAGCAAGGTGACCAACGAGCTGTTGCTGAAAAAAGGCATCAAGTACGACCACAGCCTGATGCACAACGACTTCCATCCCTACTACGTGCGCAAGGGCGACACCTGGACCAAGATCGACTACAGCCAGCACCCCGATACCTGGATGAAACCCCTGGTGCGTGGCGAAGAAACCGACCTGGTGGAGATCCCGGCCAACTGGTACCTCGATGACCTGCCGCCGATGATGTTCATCAAGAAAGCCCCGAACAGCCACGGCTTCGTCAACCCGCGTCACCTCGAGGAAATGTGGCGCGACCAGTTCGACTGGGTCTACCGCGAGCACGAACACGCGGTGTTCACCATGACCATCCACCCCGACGTGTCCGGCCGCCCGCAAGTGCTGTTGATGCTGGAGCGCCTGATCGAGCACATCCAGAGCCATGCCGGCGTGCGCTTCGTCACCTTCGACGAAATCGCCGACGACTTCATTCGCCGCCAACCCCGTACCTGAACCCCACCCTGCAGGAGCCGGCTTGCCGGCGCCTGCCGGTCAAATCCTTGAGGCGTGCCCCATGTCCATCTACAACAAGCTTGACCTGACTGGCTGGAAACCCCGGCAACTGACGTCCCAGGAAGTGCGCTTCGCCACCTGGATCGCGTTTTTCGCCTGGGTGTTTGCGGTGTATGACTTCATCCTGTTCGGCACGTTGCTGCCGGAGATCGGCCGGCACTTTGGCTGGGGTGAAGTGGAGCAAGCTGAAATCGCGACCTGGGTGGCGGTGGGCACGGCGGTGGTCGCGTTTGCCATTGGCCCGGTCGTGGATAAGTTGGGTCGGCGCAAAGGCATCATCTTCACCGTGGCCGGTTCGGCACTCTGCTCGGCACTCACCGCGATTGGCGGGGCGTGGGGCAAGTCGCCGCTGATTCTGATCCGGTCGCTGGGCGGCCTCGGCTATGCCGAGGAAACCGTCAACGCGACCTACTTGAGCGAGCTGTATGGCGCTTCCGAAGACCCGCGCCTGACCAAGCGCCGCGGCTTCATCTACAGCCTGGTGCAGGGCGGCTGGCCGGTCGGTGCGTTGATCGCCGCCGGGTTGACCGCGCTGTTGCTGCCGGTCATTGGCTGGCAGGGCTGCTTCATCTTCGCCGCGATCCCGGCGATCGTGATCGCGATCATGGCGCGCAAGCTCAAGGAGAGCCCGCAGTTCCAGATCCACCAGCGCATCAGCGAGCTGCGTAAAAGCGGCGCGGTGAAGGACGCGCAGAACGTCGCCGCGACCTACGGCGTGGATTACGACGAACACAGCAAGGCCGGCCTGAAGGCGGCCTTCCGTGGCCCGGCGCGCCGCGCCACGCTGGTGATCGGCGCCGCGCTGCTGCTCAACTGGGCGGCGATCCAGGTGTTCAGCGTGCTGGGGACTTCAGTGATCGTCAGCGTGCACCACATCTCGTTCGAGAACTCGCTGATCATCCTCGTACTGTCGAACCTGGTGGGTTACTGCGGTTACCTCAGCCACGGTTGGATGGGCGACAAGATCGGCCGCCGCAACGTGATCGGCCTGGGCTGGATGCTCGGCGGGCTGTCGTTCGCCGGCATGCTGTTTGGCCCGAGCAACATGGCGATGGTCGTCGGGCTGTACAGCCTGGGCCTGTTCTTCCTGATCGGGCCGTACTCGGCAGCGCTGTTCTTCATCAGCGAAAGTTTCCCCACCAGCATCCGCGCCACCGGTGGCGCGATCATCCATGCCATGGGCCCGATCGGCGCGGTGGTCGCAGGTTTTGGCGCGACCCAGGTGTTGTCCGCCGGCAGCGACTGGCAGACCGCCGCGCTGTGGTTCGGTGCACTGCCGTGCTTTTTGTCCGGTGCCCTGATGTTTGCCGCACGCCACGTGCGTCCGGAAACCGTTCAGTAAGGAGTGTTTGATGAGCCGTAAAGTTGCCTTGATTACCGGTGCCGCCAGCGGCATCGGCCAAGCCCTCGCCGTGGCCTATGCGCGCAACGGCGTGGCGGTGGTCGGCGGGTATTACCCCGCCGATCCCCATGACCCGCACACCACTGTGGCCCTGGTGGAAGCGGCCGGCGGCGAGTGCCTGATGCTGCCACTGGACGTGGGCGCCAGCGCCTCGGTGGACGCCCTGGCCGAGCAGGCCGTGCAACATTTTGGCCGCCTCGATTACGCAGTGGCCAACGCGGGTCTGCTGCGCCGCGCGCCGTTGCTGGAGATGACCGATACGCTGTGGGACGAAATGCTCAATGTCGACCTGACGGGGGTGATGCGCACCTTTCGCGCGGCGACCCGGCATATGCACGAGGGCGGCGCGCTGGTGGCGATTTCGTCGATTGCCGGCGGCGTGTATGGCTGGCAGGAGCACAGTCACTATGCGGCAGCCAAGGCCGGTGTGCCGGGGCTGTGCCGGTCGCTGGCGGTGGAGTTGGCGGCCAAGGGCATTCGCTGCAACGCGGTGATTCCCGGGTTGATCGAGACGCCGCAGTCGCTGGATGCGAAAAATTCGCTGGGGCCGGAAGGCTTGGCGAAAGCGGCGCGCGCAATCCCGCTGGGCCGGGTAGGGCGGGCGGATGAAGTGGCGTCGCTGGTGCAGTTCCTGACCAGTGAGGCATCGAGTTATTTGACCGGGCAGAGCATCGTCATCGACGGTGGCCTGACCGTGCGCTGGCCGGACTGATGCGGATCAAGCCTGATGCACATCAAATGCGGGAGCGGGCTTGCTCAAGAATGCGGCGCAACAGTTCTGCCTGCATCGACTGACACACCGCTTTCGCGAGCAAGCCGCTGCCACATTTAACCGCGTTCGCATCTCGATTATTCAAGGAGTTCACCATGCCCCAACTCACTCACCGCCGCGCCGTCATCACCGGCGCCGGCAGCGGCATCGGGGCCGCCATCGCGCGCGCCTATGCCGTCGAAGGCGCACGCCTGCTGCTGTCCGACCGCAACGCCGCCAGCCTGGCTGAAACCGCGATCACCTGCCGCAACCTTGGCGCCGAAGTGGTCGAGTGCCTGGCCGATGTCGGCACGGTCGAAGGCGCCCAGGCCAGTGTCGACCGCTGCGTCGAGCATTTCGGCGGCATCGATATCCTGGTCAACAATGCCGGCATGCTCACCCAGGCGCGCTGCGTCGACCTCTCCCTCGAAATGTGGAATGACATGCTGCGTGTCGACCTCACCAGCGTGTTCATCGCCAGCCAGCGCGCCCTGCCGCACATGCTCGCGCAGCGCTGGGGGCGGATCATCAACGTCGCCTCGCAACTGGGTATCAAGGGCGGCGCGGAGCTGACCCACTACGCCGCCGCCAAGGCCGGGGTGATCGGCTTTACCAAGTCCCTCGCGCTGGAAGTGGCCAAGGACAATGTGCTGGTCAACGCCATCGCGCCGGGCCCTATCGAAACGCCGCTGGTGGGCGGCATCAGTGCCGACTGGAAACGCGCCAAGGCCGCCGAACTGCCCCTGGGCCGCTTCGGCCTGGCGGATGAAGTCGCGCCCACCGCCGTGCTGCTGGCCAGCGAGCCGGGTGGCAACCTGTTCGTCGGCCAGACCCTGGGCCCCAATTCCGGCGATGTCATGCCATGAGTGGGGTGTAGGCATGTGCGGACTCTGCGGACTGCTCGGCGAAGACCTGCACTGGAGCGACCCCCTGGGCGACGAACTGCCCAGGCGCCGCGAACGCCTGCGCCGTATCGCCGCCATCAATCAGGTGCTGGCGGTGTTCCGGCTCAAGGTCGAAGACTTCCAGGGCGCGTCGTACCTGCTGCTGGGCGCCACCGGCAAACAGGCGTTGGCGAGCGGCCTGGATCAACTCTGGCAGGCCGCTGAAACCATGCTCGGCCGCCCGCTGGACCCGCTCGATCCCCGCTTGCTCGATCACCTGGACCTGCAGGCGTCATGAGGTAAGAAGAAAATGAGCATCGCTCTAAATGTGATCACCGGCTTCCTCGGCAGTGGCAAGACCACCTTGCTCAAGCGCCTGCTGCAGCACGAAAGCCTCGGCGATACCGCGTTGCTGATCAACGAATTCGGCGACGTCGGCATCGACCATCTGCTGGTGGAAGAAGTGGCGCCCAATACCGTGTTGCTGCCCAGCGGCTGTATTTGCTGCTCGATCCGCGGCGAACTGAAAGACGCGCTGCTTGGCCTGTTGCAACGCCGCGAGCGCGGTGAGATTCCTGCGTTCAAGCGGGTGATCCTGGAAACCACCGGCCTGGCCGATCCGGCGCCGATCCTCGCGACCTTGAACAACGACGTGCAATTGCGCGGGCGTTTTCATATCGGCCTGGTGATCACCCTGGTCGACGCCAGTCACGCCGCGCTGCAGGAACGCCTGCACCCGGAATGGCTGGCCCAGGTGGCGGCGGCGGATCGCCTGTTGCTGAGCAAGACCGACCTGGTGCCTGATTGCGCGGCGCTGCGTGCGCACCTGCAGGGGCTGAACGCCGGTACGCCGATCCTCGATACACAGGACATTCTCAGCGGCGATCAACTGCTGCTCGGCGAAGGCCTGCGCAGCGCCGAGCCCGCCGTGGAAGTCAGCCGCTGGCAACTGCATCAAGCCACCAACGTCACCCACGGCGCCGCGCAGGTGTGCAGCCTGACCTTCGACCAGCCGCTGGACTGGGTGGGTTTCGGGGTGTGGTTGTCGATGCTGTTAAGATGCCACGGCGAACGAATCCTCCGCGTCAAAGGGCTGCTCAACGTGAACGCCAGTAACGCCCCCATCGTCATTCATGGCGTGCAGCATTGCCTGCACGCCCCGGTGCACTTGCCCGCGTGGCCGGGCAGCGACCGCCAGTCGCGCCTGGTGTTTATCCTGCGCGGGCTCGACCCCGCGCTGCTGCGGCGCTCCTTCGACGTGTTCTCGCGACGGTTCGCCGCATGATCACATTGCGCGTTCTCGGCACCTCGGTGACCCTGCTCGAATGCCTGCGCGTGCGCGCCGAACAGGAGCTGGGCATTCGCCTGGTGTACCAGGTGCACGACGTCGAACAGGCCCAGCGCATCGCGGTGATGCAGCCCGACAGCTACGACCTCTACGACCAGTGGTTTCACAACGTCGACTTCGTGTGGCCGGCCCGCGCGATCCAGCCCATCGACACGCGACGCCTGGCGCTGTGGCACGAGATCAACGACTTGCCCAAGCGCGGGCGCCTGTCGCCGAACGACCGCCTGGGCAGCGGCAGCGTGCCCAGCGAGCGCCTGTTCGTGCAGCACGATGGCAGCCTCGGCAGTACCGTCACCGAGCGCATCAGCATGTTGCCGCTGACCCACAACGCCGACAGTTTTGCCTACCGCCCCGAACGCTTGCCCGAGGGTTTTTGCCACGGCAATGAAAGCTGGGGCTGGTTGCTCGATCCGGCATGGCGCGCACGCACGGCGCTGCAGAGTGACGCCGCCATCGGCGCGCTGGACGCCGCGCTGGCGGTGCAGGGCGCGGGGCTGGCCAGCTTCAAGGACATCGGCAACATGAGCATCGAAGAGATCGATGTGCTGGCCGACATTCTGGTGCGCAAACAGAAGGAAGGGCACTTTGCGGCGTTCTGGTCCGATGACGAGGAGGCGGCGCAATTGATGCTCAGCCCGAGCATCGATATCCAGAGCCTGTGGTCGCCGACTTTGATGCGCCTGCACCGCGCCGGGGTGAAATACCGCCTGGCGGTGCCGCGCGAAGGTTATCGCGCCTGGTTCGGCGGCTTGTCGTTGTCGCGCCATGCCCAAGGGCCGGTGCTGGATGCGGCGTATGCCTATCTCAATTGGTGGCTGTCCGGCTGGCCCGGTGCGGTGATGGCGCGCCAGGGTTACTACATCGGCAATCCGGCGCGCACGCGTGATCACCTGAGCAGCGCCGAATGGGATTACTGGTATGCCGGCAAGCCTGCGCGGGAGGAGTTGCTGGGCAGCGACGGCTTGCCGCTGATTGATATCGGCGAGGTGCGCGATGGCGGCTCCTACGAGCAACGCATGGGGCATATCGCGGTGTGGAACTCGGTCATGGATGAGCACAACTACCTGGTGCGGCGGTGGGGGGACTTTATGCGGGCGCGCGGCTGAGCGCCGGTCAAGCACGTGTCGCCAATAAAATGACTGTGAAATCCCCGTATTTATTGAGTGCGCTTATGCTTTTCCCCAGTTAATCTGCTCAAACCAAATATTCATGCAAAATGGATATTTTTTTGACGCCAGTCAGCAGTTGCCAGGAAAGCATATGACAAAGGGACCGAGTGGCAGAGAGCGGCGAAGGCAGCCAGCGGGCACTGCAATGAGCTGGCGCCACACCTTTCAAACCCGCATTGCGGGGGTGTTGGCGCTGTTGCTGTTGGTGGTCGTCGCAGCCACTTATTTCGCGGTCAAGACCGCGACGTCCCGCGCCGTGGAAAACCAGGCGCAAGTCCAACTCAAGACCGGCAGCCAGGTGTTCGAACGCCTGCTGGACCTGCGCGGCCGTCGCCTGCAATACGGCCTTGACTGGCTGACCGTCGACGGCCCGTTCAAACAAGCCGTGGCCGAGGGCCAGACCGTGCCGATCCTCGCCGCCCTGCGGCGTCATGGCACCGGTATTCGTTCCAGCGAAGTGTTTGTGCTGGGCCTGGATGGCAAGGTCATGGTCAGCACCTTGCCCGTCCTGTCGCGCGGCCAGGTGTTCCCCTATAACAACGCCCTGCGCCTCGCGCGGCGCAGCGGCCTGCAGATGTTGATCGTGGCCATGGACGGCCGGCCGTACCTGCTGGTGCAGGAGGAAGTACTCGACCCGTTGCCCATCGCACGGGTGGTGATGGGTTTTCCCATGGACAAACTGTTCGCCAATGAGCTGCGTTCCATGAGCAACCTGGAGGTGTCGTTCCTCAGTGTGCAGGAGGGCAAGCCGGGTCCGCTGTTCAGCACCCAGCCCGATGCGTATCAGGCCTCTACTTTCAGCTTGCTGCGCGAAGCGCCTATCGACCCCGAGCCGCAAATCCACCTGTTCTACGGCCAGCGCGTGCTCAGCCAGGTACTGCCGCTGGCCAATACCGGTGACGGCAATGAAGTGCGGGTCCTGCTGCAAAGCCCGCTGGACCATGCGCTGGAATCCTTCGCGCCGCTGGACCGGCAGTTCCTCGGGATTGCCCTGGCGGTGCTGCTGGTGTCGTTGGCCGGCGCGCTGTTCCTCGCGCGTCGCGTGTCGCGCCCGTTGAATGCGCTGGTCGAGGCGGCGGGGCGGATCGGTGCCGGCGATTACCGCACGCCGGTGCGGGTGCGCGGCCATGACGAGTTCGGCCTGCTGGCGCGCGCCTTCAACGCCATGCAAAGCGGGATCGCCGTGCGCGAACGGCAACTGGCGCATAACGCCCTGCATGATCCGCTCACCGGCCTGCCCAATCGGGCCTTGGCCATGGAGCGCCTGGGCAGCGCGATCAGCGCGCGGCGGCCGGTGGTGTTGTTGTACCTGGGCATCGAGAACTACCGGGTGATCAACGAAGGCTTCGGTCCCGAGGGCGTCGAGGAGATGCTCCGCGAAGCCAGCCGCTGCCTGTCCATGAGCCTGTTGGCCAGCGACACGGCGGCACGCATCACCGGCAGCGAGTTCCTGTTGTTGCTGGAGAACACCGAGATCGACCGCGCCGTGGCCCGCGCCGACCGCCTCTACGCGTTGCTCACCGAACCCCAGCGCATCGGCAATGACGAACTGCGCCACGAAGTCAGCATCGGTATCGCTGCCTACCCTGCCGACGGCCAGCAGGTCGAAGAGCTGATCAGCCGCGCCGCCATCGCTCGCCATGATGCGGCGGCGCTGCCGGGCTACCTGCAGATCTACCAGCAGGACCGCGATCTCGCCCACCAGCGCCAGATCACCTTGATCCGCGACCTGCGCCGGGCCGCCGTCGAAGGCGAGTTGTACCTGTGCTACCAGCCCAAACTCGACCTCAAGCACGGCTATGTGCGCCAGGCCGAAGCCCTGCTGCGCTGGCAGCATCCGAGCCTGGGGCTGGTCTCGCCCGCCGAATTCATCCCCCTGGCCGAGCGCACCGGCAGCATGGGCGGCCTCACGCAATGGGTGATCGAAGAAGCCATCCGCCAGATCGGCGAGTGGGCGCAGCGTGGGCTGCATATTCAATTGTCGGTGAATATCTCGGTGGATGATCTGGCCGATGATGACCTGGCGATCCGCGTCACCACCTTGCTGATGCACTACGGCGTGTCGGCCCAGCAGCTGCTTTTCGAGATCACCGAAAGCGCGATCATGCACAACCCGCAGCAGGCTCTGAGCGTGCTGGAGCAATTGCGTGGTTGCGGTATCAGCCTCTCGGTGGATGACTTCGGCACCGGCTATTCCTCGCTGGCCCAGCTGCAACGGCTACCGGTGCAGGAGTTGAAGATCGACCAGTCCTTCGTGCGCAACCTCGACAGCACCAGCGGCGACGGCGTGATCGTCCGTTCCACCATCGAGATGAGCCACAACCTGGGGCTCAAGGTGGTGGCCGAAGGGGTCGAGTTCGAGCCCAGTCTCAAGCTGCTCAAACTGTGGAATTGCGACACGGCCCAGGGCTACCTGATCAGCCGTCCCCTCAACGCCATGGCCTTCGAGATGTGGATGCGCCGCGAGCGCACTCCGGTTGGAGGCTAGATCAACTCAGCCCGCCTCAGTTCTCGGACATTCATGCGCCTGAGGGGGTTATGGTTGCCTTGCAACTTGGCCATGTCCGTAATCGCACTGCGATAGTCAGCTTTCAGTCCTTCTGGAATGGTCTTGAAACCACCTTTGGCGTAATCGTGAACGATGTCACTCATCACCCTGGGGTCAATGTCGCTGATACGGTCTGGCTTGAACACTTGCCCGAAGTCCACCGGCACGACTTCCTCGCCGGGTGTTTTCTTGAAGTTCTGCGCCTTGGGGTCACCGATCATGAAGCCCAGTTTGAACAAGTTATCGACGGCATCTTTAACCTCCTGGTCCGTGGGTAGTCCGCCCTCTATGTACGGCATATTCAGGTGGCCTCTCTCCATGTAGGCCTCGCCTGGCTTACCGGTTGCGTGGAGATAGGCATTCCACATGTTCATCTCGTGCTTGAGGGCTTTCGGGTCGGGTTTGAATAACGACTTGATTGCCCGATCCTGATGCTTTTCCACCTGGCCCCTGGAGCCGGTGCCAATGACCGACGGGTGATTGGCGGGTTGCGTGGAGTGCGCACTGGGGCTCTGACTGTGCAGTTGGGCTGCGGCTTGCGCGGAGTGCGTGGGGCGATTGAATAGAGCGAGAAAAGGCATTGGGTGCTACTCACCGAATTGTGTTCAGACTGAGTGGAGAGGAGTGAACAAAATCGGTGTAGGAAAATGCACTGGTTAGATGCAGATGTTTCTTGAAGTGGGAAATGTCTGCAAAAAAAAGCGGCTACCTATCCGGTAGCCGCCTTTTTTGTACCGCCGGTGTTGCTTAATCCGGCAGTTTGAACGCCATCACGTAGTCACCCTGCTTGGTGCCCAGCGAACCGTGACCGCCAGCCATGACCAGCACGTATTGCTTGCCGTCCTTGCCGGTGTAGGTCATCGGTGTGGTCTGCGCGCCTGCAGGCAGGCGGCCTTCCCACAGCTGCTTGCCGTTTTTCACGTCATAGGCACGCAGGTACTGGTCGAGGGTACCGCTGAGGAACGCTACGCCACCGGCGGTGGTGAAGGTGCCGCCCAGGCTTGGTACGCCCATGGTCAGGGGGATTGGAACCGGCGAGCTGTCACGCACGGTACCGTTTTTGTGCATCCAGATGGTTTGGTGGTTGGTCAGGTCGACCGCCGCCACATAACCCCACGCTGGTGCCTGGCACGGCAGGCCCAGAGGCGACAGCAGTGCTTCGAGGATCACGCCGTACGGCGCGCCTTTGTTCGGCTGCACGCCTTCGGTTTCACTCACGCGCGGACCTTGCTTGGCGATATCGGCCGCCGGGATCAGCTTGGACTTGAACGCCATGTAGCTTGGGTTCACGAAGGCGATCTGGCGTACCGGGTCGACGGAAATGCCACCCCAGTCGAACACGCCGAAGTTGCCTGGGTAAACGATCGAGCCTTGCAGCGAAGGCGGCGTGAACGGGCCGTCGTAGCGCATGGATTTGAAATCGATGCGGCACAGCAGCTGGTCGAACGGCGTCACGCCCCACATGTCACGCTCCTTGAGGGGCGGTGGCATGAAGTTCAGCTCGGACTTCGGTTGGGTCGGCGAGGTGTGGTCGCCAGCAACAGCGCCTTGCGGCACGGCGACTTCGTGGATCGGCACCACCGGCTGGCCGGTAGCACGGTCGAGCACGTAGATGCTGCCTTGCTTGGTCGACGCCATTACTGCCTGCTTGACGCCGGCTTCGGTCTTGATGTCGATCAGCGAAGGCTGGCCGCCCACGTCCATGTCCCACAGGTCGTGGTGGGTGAACTGGAAGGTCCACTTCACGTGGCCGCTGTCGATGTCCAGGGCGGTCAGGCCGGCGCTGTATTTTTCCGAGTCTTCGGTACGGTCGCCGCCGTATTGGTCGGGCATCTGGTTGCCCATCGGCAGGTAGAGCATGCCGAGTTTTTCATCCACGCTGAACATGGACCACATGTTCGGCGAGTTGCGGGTGTAGGTCTTGCCCTCGGCCAACGGGGTAGTGTCGTCCGGGTTGCCGCTGTCCCAGTTCCACACCAGCTTGCCGGTGTGCACGTCGAACGCGCGGATCACGCCGCTAGGCTCGTCGGTGGAGACGTTGTCGGTCACGTGACCGCCGATCACCACGAGGTTCTTGGTCACGGCCGGTGGCGAGGTGGAGTAGTAACCGCCGGGGGCGAAGCTGCCGATATTGGCACGCAGGTCGACCTGGCCTTTGTCGCCGAAGTCTTCGCACATCTTGCCGGTGTCGGCGTTCAGGGCGATCAGACGGGTGTCGGCGGTCGGTACGAAGATGCGTTTCGGGCAGGCATTCGGCGCGGCGGCCGGGCTGGCGCTGCCGGTAGGGCTCTGCTCGGAAGCGTAGACAGCGTCATCGTGATACGACACGCCACGGCAGGTCATGTGCGCCCAGCCCTTGAAGTTCTCGGCACCTTCGGTGCTGATCTTCGGGTCGAAACGCCAGATTTCCTTGCCGGTGTCCGGGTCCAGCGCGATCACCTGGCTGTGCGGCGTGCACACGTAGAGCATGCCGTTGACTTTCAGCGGGGTGTTTTCGGCGGTGGTTTCACCCGGATCGCCAGCACCAGGAATGTCGCCGGTGCGGAAGGTCCACGCCGGGACCAGCTTGTGCGCGTTCTCCGGGGTGATCTGCGCCAGCGGCGAGTAGCGATCACCATGGGCCGAACGGCCGTAGGAGTTCCAGTCGCCATCGGCCTGGGCCGGCGCAGAACTGGCCATGCCAGGTACCGCGTCGCGGTCCAGTTGGCCGGTCTTGACCATCTCACCCGGGTTGGTGAATTGGCTGGCGAGGGCGGCAGCACCGGCCAGCACCACGGCCACGCTCAGCGCGCCAGTGCCCAGCGGGGCAGGCTGGCCACGCAGCAACGGACGGCGAAACCACGGGAGCAGCAGGACGATGCCCAGGGCAAACAGCAGTGCCAGGCGCGGCACCAACTGCCACCAGTCCAGGCCGACTTCCCACAAGGCCCATACGGTACTGGCGAACAACACCAGTGCGTACAAGCCCAGCGCGGCGCGGCGGGTAGCCAGCAGCAACACGCCGGTCAGGGCGATGCCGATACCGGCCAGCAGGTAGTACAGCGACCCGCCGAGCATGCTCAGCTTGACGCCGCCGGCCAGCAAGGCCAGCCCCATGATCAGCAGCAAGATCCCCAGCAGCCTGGGCAGCAGGCGGCTTGGGCTTGAAGCACCATCAGTGCTCATAGTGTGTTTCTCCGTTACGTTGGAATTATGTAACCCCGTGCTTCACTGTAGATGACGATTCGGCGCGGGCTTGGTTCAGCGTTAATTCGGTTTTTCTGGGGACAGGCGGTTATCCACAGGCGGGCGATAGACCTTCAGGCGCAGGTCGGTGCAAGACAGCGCTGTCTTCGAGGAGAGGGCAATTCGGCAAAATGGGATCGACCGCGGGAGTGAAACGTTTCAGTTTGTTGCGGCAAGGATAAAGTGCTGGTGCACCAAGAGAAAGCACAAATCGCAAGATGCATCATTTCCGATTTGGTAACAGTGACAGAACGTCGCTGCAAAAAGTGCAGGCGCCGGCTTGCCGGCGATGGGCCCGTGAGGCCGCTATCGCCGGCGAGTCGGCGCCTACAGGCGTGGGTTAGAAGGTGGTGCGGATACCCAATTGCACGCTTCTGCCCGGTGCCGGCGCGATGTCACGCAGGATCGAGCTGGCGTAGCGCACGGTCTGGTTGGTGAGGTTTTCGCCGTTCACAAACGCCAGCCATTGGCTGCCGCCGACGTTGAAGCGATAGCCTGCGCTCGCGCCCAGCGTGGTGTAGCCGTCGGTGCCGCTCTCGTTATTCGGTACCCGGCCCTGGCCGGCGGCGTGTTCCACATCGATACGTGCCTGCCAGCGGTCGAGTTCCCACAGCAGGCCGCTGTTCAAGCGCAGCGGCGCAATGCGCGGCAAGGCTTCGCCGGTGTCGAGGTTGGTGGCGCGGGTGTAGTCGCCCGACAGCTCCAGGGCGAACTTGCCGTAGGCGCTTTCACCGAGTTTCCAGTGGTCCTGGGCTTCAAAGCCGGCAAATCGCGCACGTACACCGGAATATTCGTACTCAGGGATACCGCCGGCGTCTTCTTCACCTTCATCGTTCAGCGTACGACCGGTGCCCAGCAAGCCGATGTAATTGGAGAAGTGGCTGTAGAACACCCCGAAGCTGCCCTTGTGAGTGCCGTTGTCGAAACGCAGGGCCAGGTCGCTGGACACGGCTTTTTCTTTCTTCAGGTTGGCGTTGCCCAGCTCATAGGTACCGGTGGCGACATGCGCACCGTTGGCGTACAGCTCGTAGAACGTCGGCGCGCGCTCGGTATAGCCGAGGGTCGCGGCCACCGACCAGATCGGCGTGAGGGTGTACACCGCACCCGACGACAGGCTGCCGGCGGTGAAGTCATTGCTTTTGTCGGCGCCGGCAAAGCGCTCGTTGCCCTTGGCGTCCGGGTCGACGCTGGTGTGTTCCAGGCGCCCGCCGAGGCTGAGTTTCAAGCGCTCGGTGGCCTGCATTTCTTCGAGGATAAACAGCGCGCCGGCCGTGGTGTCGGTCTGCGGCACGAACGCTTCTTCACCCAGGGCGGAGAACTCGTTGCGGGTGACCTGTGCACCGACCACCCCGTCGAGCGGGCCAAGTGGCTGGTGACGGGCTTCAACCCGTGCCTCATAACCCTTGTTCTTGAAGATCGTGCCGGTCTCGCCGCCTTCGATTTCGCGGTGCTCGTAGTCGGTGTAGCCCGCGTCGACTTTCACCGAGGTGAACGGGCCTTGCAGGTTGCGGACTTCGGAGGCGAATGCGTAGTGATCCTGCTTCATGCGGATGCGCACGTCCTGCTCGGCAGGGGAGCCGTAGTTGGCGTCGTAGCTGCTGTAGGACAGCCCGGCGTAACCGTCATCCCAGGTGTAGGAACCGCCCACCGCGCCGCCGTCCTGGCGTCCGTCGCTGTTGCCCAGGCGGCCGTTCTTGCCGGGCGCGTCATCGGTTTCCGGGGCGTGGCGACTGCGTGCCTGGCCGGGGATTTTCAGGTCGTTGAATTCCCGCGCATTCGCATCCAGGTGCAAGGCGAAGGTGCCGTTGCCGGCTTCCAGCTTGCCGGCGCTGCTGCGCGTGGTGTCGGCGCCGCCGTAGCGCAATTCACCGGCACCGTGGATGCCTTCGATGGCTTCGGTGGGAATGCGGTTGTCGAAGGTGTTGACCACGCCGCCGATGGCGCTGCCGCCGTACAGCAGCGCTGCCGGCCCGCGCACGATCTCGATGCGGTCGACGTTGACCGGGTCCAGTGGCACCGCGTGGTCGTAGGACAGCGACGAGGCATCCAGCGCGCCCACGCCGTTGCGCAGGATGCGGATGCGGTCACCGTCCTGGCCACGGATGATCGGCCGGCTGGCGCCCGGCCCGAAGTACGAAGACGACACGCCGGGCTGCTTGTTCAGGGTTTCGCCGAGGCTGCCTTTTTGTTGCAGGGTCAGATCATCGCCTTCCAGCACGGTGGTCGGCGAGGCGAGTTGCTCGCTGCCCAGCGGGTTGCCGGTGATGACTTGGGGTTGCAGTTCCAGGGCGTGGGCTTCGGAGCAGATCAACAGGGCGGCGGCAAGCGGGGTCAAGCGCCACAGGGAGGAGAGGGACATCGGACATTCCTTGGCAAAACGGCAAAAAAGAGAAGGCTGCAGACGGTATCGAACGGCTTACTTTTGATAAGTATCGTTACAATATAACATCTCTTTTTTCGCTGAAAAGGGGAACTTTCTCCCACGGGCTATATTCAATGCAGTGCTTCCACCGGTACGCCCCGTCGGCTAAGGTGCGCGGCTGTATTTCCTCTTATTGCAAAAGGCCCGGCATGACCGCGACAAGCAACGACCCACTCCACGGCGTGACCCTGCAGCACGTCCTCACCACCCTGGTGGAACATTACGAATGGGAAGGCCTGGCCGAGCGCATTGATATCCGCTGCTTCAAGAGCGACCCGAGCATCAAGTCGAGCCTGACCTTCCTGCGCAAGACGCCGTGGGCGCGGGAAAAAGTCGAAGGCTTGTACGTCAAGCTGATGCGCACCAAACGCCCGCTGGACTGACCTCATGAAGCGGTATGTGGCGGCAGCGGCGCTGGCCGGATGGGTCGGGTTGGCGATTCAGCAATACCTGATCTTCTCTTCGCGCTGGGACGCCGGCGCCAGTCTGCTGGGCGGGCTGATCAACTTTTTCAGTTTCTTCACCGTGTTGACCAACACCCTGGCGGCGGTGGTGTTGAGCTATGCGTGGGTCAAGCGCGACTCGCCGGCGAAGCGGTGGTTTCTCGCGCCCGCGGTCAGCAGTGGCATCGTAGTGAGCATCGTGGTGGTGGGCCTCGCCTACAGCCTGTTGCTGCGGCATTTGTGGCAGCCCGAGGGCTTTCAATTTATCGCCGATGAGCTGCTGCACGACGTGATGCCGGTGTTGTTCGTCGTGTACTGGTGGCGGTATGTGCCCAAGGGGCATCTGCGCCTGAAACACATCGGCCTGTGGGTGATCTACCCGCTGGTGTACTTCGGCTATGCGCTGCTGCGCGGGGATTTGCTCGGGCAGTATCAGTACCCGTTCATCGATGTCGGCACCCTCGGTTATCCACAAGTGTTCGTGAATGCCGGGGGGATTCTGGCGGGGTTTGTGCTGGTTGCACTGGCCGTGGTGGGGCTGGATAAACGCATCAAGCCCCGCTCCTGATTGATTCTTTCCTTACCTACCCGGCGAGCACCGTCTCGTCGAGCGGTTGCGCGCCTCTTCTCGAACGCTTCAACTCATTAGTTAATCTTTCTACATGAAAGCGTTGACTTTCAAGGTGATGTAGTTCGGTTCTTACAGTTATAGTTACCGATAACTCGGCACCCATAAACTTCACGTCATCCACGTCTTACAGATGAATATAAAGTTTTGGCAAATTGCCATAATTTTCTTATAAGTCTTGGCGTCGCCAGGCTACGTCATTAAATGAACGGGCCGACTTTCCTTTTAAAGTTTGCACTGGATAATCACTCGGGCTCATCAAGCGAGTTGAGTTGCAATACAAGTAATTGGAAAAAGGTAGGGCGTTCTGCGCGCTCAGGCGTCGGAATGACTTAATGACGTTTATTACTCTGTGAGCCTCTAGACATGAAAGCCAAAATGAACACTGTGCTGTTATCCATCGGGTTGTTGGTAGGGTCTGTGTCTGTTGCCCAGGCGGCGGATGGAACGGTCACCTTTTTGGGTTCGGTGCATTCCGGCGCCTGCTCCATCAAGCCTGACTCCGTCGATCAAACCATTCCCCTTGGCGCGATTGCCAAGCATCAGTTGCAGGCGGGTGGGAAGTCCGAGCCACGGCGCTTGCTGATTGAACTCGAAGGTTGCGACCTGGCCGGCCTCACCGATAACACGGTGACCACGACCTTCACCGGGGCGCCATCCGGCGTGGTGCCGGGTGCGCTGGGCACCGTCGGTAGCGCGGGCAACGTCGGCATCATGATGACCCATGGCAGTCAACCCGTTCGATTGGGCGTGCCTACCACGCCGCAGATCATTGCCACCGGTGATAACACGCTGGAGTTCGGCGCCTATGTGCAAGGCGCTGCTACGGGCGACGTGTTGCCGGGTGATTTCAGCGCGGTGACCAATTTCACCTTGGCTTATCAGTAAGCTTTTTCCCCCGCCACCCAGCGTGGCGGGGGAGGCGGGTGGAGGCACTGGTGAAAACATTCGTAAGTCTCGCTATCACCTCTTCTTTGGCGATGTTCGCCAGCCCTTGGGGGGTTGCCCAGGAGCTTGCGCACGGGGATGGGCTCGTCACGCTGGGAGGAGAGGTCGTTGACTCGGCCTGCGGGTTGGAGTTGGTCAGCATCGATCAAACCATCGATATGGACCCTGAGCCGATCGGCCGGTTTTTACGACGCGCCAGGGGCGGCGACCAATCCTTCCAGCTGCGCCTGGTCAATTGCACATTGAGTCGCACCGATCCGTTACGCCCCGGGGTAACGCTGCCCGACTGGCAGCACCTGCGGGTGACATTTGACGGTCCCTCCGACAGGGAGGGTCGCTCTTTTGCTGTATTGGGTGGCTCGCAAGGTGTTGCTCTCAATATCCAGAATTCGGTTGGCCAATTAAGTATTCCCGGTCAGCCGATGACACCGCACCCCTTGGCGGAAGGCGACATGACGCTGCACTTCACGCTTCATTTTGTTGGCAACGGATTGCCCATAGTGGCCGGAGCACACCGCGCCACCGTGCGATTCAAGTTGGAATATTTCTGAACTTTGATGGGTTGCTTGCATGTTGAATACGGCGAAGGTCAAGAATACGCTGCGCTCAAACTTTTTTAGTGGGTTGATATTATTACCGAGCACGGCTATGGCGAGCGGGGATATTGAGTTCAATACAGACGTCCTCGATCTAAGTGATCGGACCAATATTGACTTGTCTCGGTTTGCCCGCAGCGGTTTTATTCTGCCTGGTACTTACTCGATGGTGGTGCAGATCAATAATCAGGCGATGGCCGAGCAATCGGTGGCGTTCTATCCACCCGATAATGATCCCAAAGGCAGCCAGGCCTGTCTGTCGCCGGCGCTTGTGGACCTGCTGGGCCTGAAAGTGTCGAGCGCTGCCGAACTCAAGTGGTGGAAAGGCCATGACTGCCTGGATATAGAAAGCTTGCCGGGCATGGAGGTCAGTGGCGATCTGGCCACCTCCACGCTGAACATCAGCGTGCCCCAGGCCTACCTTGAATACAGCGCCATCAATTGGGATCCACCTTCCCGCTGGGATGAGGGCGTGCCGGGGCTGCTGATCGATTACAACATGACGGTGCAGTCCCGCTACCAGAAGAATGACGGCACCCGTAACAACTTGACGGGTAACGGCACCGTGGGGGCGAATGCCGGGGCCTGGCGCCTGAGGGCGGACTGGCAGGGGCGTGTCGAAAAAGGCCTCGACAGTGGGTACGGCGATCCACAACAGCTGGAGTGGAGTCGTTACTACGCGTATCGCGCAGTGCCTGCGCTGAAGGCGCGCCTGACGGTGGGAGAGGACTATCTGTACTCGGACCTGTTTGACAGCTTCCGCTATACCGGTGCCGCACTCGTTTCGGATGCAAGCCAGCTGCCACCCAACTTGCGCGGTTATGCCCCGGAAGTGGTGGGCGTCGCCAAGACAAACGCCCGGGTTGTTATCAGCCAGAAGGGCCGCGTGCTGTATGAAACGCTGGTCGCTGCAGGCCCGTATCGTATCCAGGACCTCAATGACGCCGTCAGCGGCACCCTGGATGTACGGGTGGAAGAGCAGGATGGTTCGGTCCACACCTTCCAGATCGACACGGCAGGCATTCCCTACCTGACGCGTCCTGGCCAGGTTCGTTACAAGCTGGCGTTGGGGCGGCCCTCCGATCTTCAATACGGCGCCAATGGCAATTTTTTCGGTACCGGTGAGTTCTCCTGGGGCGTCAGCAATGGCTGGTCGCTGTTCGGCGGTGCTATCACCGATAACAACTACCGTGCGTTGTCGGTCGGTGCCGGTCGTGACCTGTTGGCGTTCGGCGCCGTATCGCTGGATGTCACCCAGTCCCACGCCAGCGTGTGGAATCAGGCGCTCTCGGGCAAATCCTACCGCCTTCAATACTCCAAGCACTTCGAGCAGTACGACAGCCAGGTGACGTTTGCCGGCTACCGGTTTTCCGAGAAAAACTACTTGAGCATGAGTGAGTACCTGGACGCCAGCCATTATGGGTTGAATGGCGAGCTCGGCGGGATCGAGAACGTAGAGATCATCGAGGGCTGGAAACCGATTGGCGACAGCAAGTCACTGTATACGGTGACGCTCAATAAACAGTTTCGTGACCTTGGGGCGACCGTCTACGCCAGTTACAACAAACAGACGTATTGGGGGCGCCCGGACACTCAGCGCTGGAACCTGTCCATGTCGCGCTACTTTAATCTGGGGACAGTCAGGAACATGAGCCTGTCCCTGAATATGTACCGCAGTCAGGAATACGCCTACAAGGATAGCGGAATGGCGCTGACGGTCAGCCTGCCATTGGGGCGCAGCGGCACACTGTCGCTGGATGGCAGCAGGACCTCGGGCAAAGAGAGCTATGCCACGCGTTACAGTGACCGCCTCGATGAGCGCAATAGCTATCAGCTCAGTGCAAGTGACAACTCTACCAGCGGTTACCTGAGCCATATTGGCGACCAGGCTGACATCGATCTCAGCGCCAGCACACAACAAGGCAATGGCAGGACCCTCAGTGCGTCTGTTCGCGGTGGCGGCACACTCACGCCCTACGGCGCAGCCCTGCACCGAACCAATGCCGTTGGCGGAACCCGTCTGATGATCGATTCCGGCGGGGTACCCGACGTGCCTGTGCGGGGCTACGGCGTGTCGACCCGCACCAACATCTTCGGCAAGGCGGTGATCTCCGATATCAGCAGCTACCAGCGCACGGCCGCCAGTGTCGACCTGGAGAGCTTGCCGAGCAACGTCGAAGCCA
Organism: Pseudomonas sp. PS01298; assembly: GCF_029959745.1. Classification (NCBI taxonomy): domain Bacteria; kingdom Pseudomonadati; phylum Pseudomonadota; class Gammaproteobacteria; order Pseudomonadales; family Pseudomonadaceae; genus Pseudomonas; species Pseudomonas sp. PS01298. The sequence goes on from NZ_JASCPP010000018.1 coordinate 27,868, forward strand.
CGCAGTCGGTGACGCAACTGACACTCACCGAAGGGGCCATCGGTTATCGATCGCTGGAGGTGATTGCCGGTGAAAAGGCCATGGCCGTGCTGCGCCTGCCGGATGGCAGTTCACCGCCCTTCGGCGCGACGGTGAAGAACCTAAAACAGCAGGACACCGGGATTGTGAACGACGGCGGTGCTGTTTACCTGAGTGGCATCCAGGCCGGCGAGCAGATGATTGTCAGTTGGAGTGGCCTCGAGCAATGTCTGCTCACACTCCCTGTGGTTTTGCCAGCCGACAGCTTGAGCGATGCCCTGCAACTGCGCTGCCAGAGTGTAGCCACTGATCAATCCTCACCCGAGCCAGCATCGCTGACCGGCAAGCGTACCGATACGGAGAACCCCGCCTCATGATGCTCAATACGCGCTCTAGATTCCTGCTCTTCGCACTCTTGGCTACAGGCCTGAACCCGGCCGCCAACGCTGCGGTTGGCCTGGATCGCACCCGTGTGATCTTTGAGGGTGGCAAGGATGCCACCAGCGTGAACATCACCAATAACAACACCCAGTTGCCGTACCTGGCCCAAGGGTGGATCGAGGATGAGCAGGGCAACAAAATCACCTCGCCCTTGATCGTGCTACCGCCGGTTCAACGCTTGGAGCCCGGTAAACAAAGCCAGGTGAAAGTTCAGGCGTTGCCGGCGGTCAAATCGTTGCCCCAGGATCGCGAGACTGTTTACTACTTCAACCTGCGGGAAATTCCGCCGCGCAGCGACAAATCCAACACCCTGCAAATTGCGCTGCAGACCCGCATCAAATTGTTCTACCGCCCCCAAGCCATCATGCCCAGCCAGCAGGACTTGTCCAACCCCTGGCAGGAAAAGCTCACCCTGACCCGGCAGGGCGACCGATACCAGGTGAATAACCCCACGCCTTACTACGTGTCCCTGGTGGACGCGCGCAGCAGCAAAGACGGTAAAACCGTGGCGGGCTTTGAACCGGTGATGATCCCGCCCAAGGGGGCGCTGGCCTTGGGGCCAACGGCCACGGCACTTGGCCAGGCCCCGTATTTGGCCTACGTCAACGATTACGGTGGACGCCCGCTCCTGGCATTCACTTGCAGTGGCGAAACCTGCACCGTGAATGCGCAGGTCTCATCGCCTAATGAGTAGCGCCTGCTGCGGGAGAACGTCATGAAGTCGCACACCGTGAAAGTCTTGGGTTGCGTGTTATGTGTCCTGGCGGCGCGAGTAGGCGCCGAGGATGACGAAGGCATCGATGGCCAACGTGGGCGGTTGAACGTTAACGGGTCCATGCATGAATCGCCTTGCAGCCTGGAGATGACATCGCGCCATCAAACGATTGACCTGGGCGCCGTGTCGGCCAGCCTGCTGCTACGACCTGGCGACCAGGCGCCATCAAGGGCATTCCAGCTGCGCTTCCAGGATTGCCAGCGCACCGCCGGCAGCATCCGCAGCGAGCGTACCGGGAACCTGGCATGGAGTTCCCATCAACCGGTGTTGTCGGTCACGTTTCTCGCGCCTGCCGATGCCGATGATCCACGGCTGGTCAAAGTGCAAGGCATCACCGGGATGGGGCTGCGGTTGACCGATGCCCTGGGTCGGGACGTGCAACTGGGCTCCCGGGGCGAACCGTTGTTTCTGACCGAGGGCGGCAGTCTCCAGACCTGGAATGTTCAACCCACGCGCACCTCCGCGCCGTTGACCAGTGGGGCCTTCCGCGCCGTCGTGGATTTCAGGCTCAGTTATGAGTGAGGCCAATGTAATGACCAAGGCAGTCGGCCCGCGGGCCATTCTTATTGGGGCAGGCCTGCTGTGGGTCGCCAGCCAGGGTGTGCAGGCCGACACCAACCTGATTATCCGCGCGGTCATCATCGCACCTCCGCCGTGCATCATTAACGGCGCGAGTACGCTCAATGTGCCCTTTGGCAATGACCTTCTGACGTCACGGGTGGACGGTGTCAACTACCGTCGCAACGTGCCTTATACCGTCACCTGTGATGCCCCTTTCAGCAACGCCATGAGACTTGAACTCAGGGGCACGGGGGCCTCGTTTGATGCTCGCGTACTCTCGACCCGCAACCCGAATCTTGGGGTGAAACTGTTCATCAACGGTGCGGATTGGCCGCTGAATGCGGCCGTGAATTTTACCTATCCCAACTTCCCCGTCGTGCAGGCAGTGCCGGTCAAGCGCGCGGGCAGCGTCCTGCTCGGGGGCGCATTTGATGCCGCCGCCACGCTTGTGGTCGATTACCAATGATGAGGAATGCGCAATGACATGCGGGCAGCAGCGAGCCTTGCTCGCCTTGTGTTTGATCGGCCTGAGCAGCAATGCTTCGGCCAACTTGACGTTCAGCGGGACGCTCAACGAGCCACCGCCCTGCACGATCAATGCGGGGAACACGATCGAAGTCGATTTCGGCGATGTCGGCGTCAAGCGAGTCGATGGCGTGAGATACCGTCGAGCGCTCGGCTACATCATCAGCTGTGGTAGCGCCACGCTTCCGTGGGTGCTGAAGTTGAGTGTCAACGGCACACCCACGACGTTCGACGGCTCGGCTGTGCAAACCAGTGCGACAGGCCTGGGCATTCGGATATTCCAGAATAACCTGCCGTTTCGACTCAATACGCCACTGGACATAACCGTGTCGTCCCCGCCGATGTTGGAAGTCGTGCCGGTCAAACAGCCGGGTGCAACGCTGGCCCCCGCACGGTTTACAGCGGTGGCCACGCTGTTGGCCGAATACCAGTAGGAGTTGAATCCATGGGACATGAGAGTGTTCATCCCAGGTGGCTGTGCGCCGTGCTGGCCTGGGTGCCAGCCTTCAGCCTGATACCCGAGGCGTCTGCGACGGACAACCTGAATTTCAAGGGCAACCTGGTTGAACAGGCTTGCAACATCAGGCCTGGCGACGAGGCAATCACCCTGGAGCTCTGGGACCTGACCAGCAAGCACCTCTACATCAACACGCGCTCTGTGGGCAAAGGCTTCAAGCTGCATCTGGAAGACTGCGACACCACCATCGGCAACACGGTGACCATCACCTTCGGCGGTGTGGAAAACCGGGCGCTGCCCGGGTTGTTCGCGCTGGATAGCGGCAATGGTGCCTCGGGTATCGGGCTCGGTCTGGAGACGCTGAGTAACAAGCCATTGCCCGTGAACAAAGTCAGCGACGAACAGGTTTTGGCCAATGGCAGCAATGTCATTGAGCTCAAAGCCTACGTGCAGGGGGAGCCGGATGCCCTCAGGGAGCAGACCATAGGGCACGGAGCCTACAGGGTGACCTCGACGTTTACGCTGGACTACCCGTAGCGCTGTGAATCGTAACTCATAGGCCGCCACGGCCTCGGACGAACTTCAACTCTCTTCTGGACGGCACCAGACCGCAGGCCGATATTCGCTGCGCGGTGCCAGGGGAGGGAAGCCACGAGATATAACAAATGAAACGACTGCATGTAGCCATCGTGACTCTCGTCTTGCTGGGTGTCGGTACGACCGCGCAGGCGGTTGATTGCCGAGTGAATGGCGGGCCCTGGATCAATGGTAATCCCAACCTGGTTGTGCCGGTCACGGTCACCCTGAGCGCAGACCGCACGCGGGTTTTTATGGAAGGGGCAAGGCTGGAATGTCGATTTACCCCTGATGGAGGTCCATCTTCACGCGAGGACTACTGGACCACTGGCAGCGTCGCAGGCGCGCCCTGGTCTCCCGGCCCCAAGTTCAGCACTCAAGGGACGGGATTGCGGATTAACGGCGCGTTCTATAACACCCCTGTCCCGACGGGAATTCGGATAGCCACTATTCCGAACAATATGGCTGCTTACCCGATCAATATCACCCCCTACATTCTGTTGCGTAACTACCCGGCTACGCCGATCGACGTGCGAATAGGGGACAACCTCGGGCTATTGCGCCTCACCAGTTCGAACAATTATGACGCCACCCGGCCGCAACTCACCGTCACTTATACGGCCGCCAACACCTTCACCATTTCCCCGTCTACCTGCACGATCAACAATAACAACCCGATCGAGATCAACTTCGGCAATGTTCACCAGAGAGCAATCGGTACCGATCCGCTGACCACGACCATCCGCAGCAACCGCCGGCTCACTTATTCATGCCCGGACGGCGGGATCAGCACACCGATCACGATCACTTACAAAGGCACCGCCTCTTCGTTCGACACGCGTCTGCTGCGAATGACCAACCCGGACGTGGGGACGGCCCTTGTTCGTGGCGCAAGTGCGGTTCATGTCAACGGTTCATTCCTGACCCAAATTACCAACAGTGCGGGGGGCGACGATGTGACGTTTTCCCTGGTCCGGCGAGCAGGCTCCCTGCCTGCCGCCGGAGCCATCAGCGGCAGCGGAGTACTCGTAATGGGGGTGCCATGACACACCCCTGGCGTACGGCTTACTCCTCTTCGCTGCCGTCCGCACGCCAGTAGCCCACGGCCTTGAGGAACTCCTCATTGACCTTATGGGTGTCCAGCAGCACCCGGCGTACCTGGCGCGACAGCTTGGTTTCGGTGGCGACAAAGCAGTACAGCGAGCCACTCGGCAGCGTGAGGTTTTTCACGCGGTCGAGCAGGTCGTCCTGACCGCGCACCACCCAGATCACCTCCACATCGGCGGCGCTTTGCAGCGTTTGTTGTTCCGCCGCATCGGCGATCTCGATCACCGCCAGCACCTTGCGCCCCGCCGGCAGTTCTTCCAGGCGGCGGCCGATGGCCGGCAACGCGGTTTCGTCGCCGATCAGCAGGTAGCTGTCGAAGATGTCCGGCACGATCATCGAGCCGCGTGGCCCGCCGATGTACAGGTGCTGGCCGACCTTGGCCTGGTCGGCCCAGGTGGAGGCGGGGCCATCGCCGTGCAATACGAAGTCGATGTCCAGTTCACCGATGTCCAGGTCATAGCGGCGCGGCGTGTAGTCGCGCATCGCTGGCTGCGGGCCTTCGCCCTTGATGCTGAAGGTCGGGCTTTCCAGCGCGGCCTGTTCGGCAGCGTTCTGCGGGAACAGCAACTTGATGTGATCGTCGCTGCCCAGGCTGATAAACCCGGCCAGTTCCGGCCCGCCGAGGGTGATGCGGCGCATGCGCGGGGTGATGTCGACCACGCGCAATACCTGCAGGCGGCGGCGTTTGATCTCGTGGGTCACGCGGTGGATGGCTTGAGTATTCATTGAGCTTTCCCGTCGGCAATGGCTTGGGCGGTGCTGTTGAGCAGCGCCGCGACACGAACGATTTCTTCCGGGCTCCAGCGCCCGTGGTGCGAATGCAAGGCGTGGCGCAGGTTGTGCACCGCCTCGTGAATTTCCGGTGGACGGTCATGGCCGCGCAGCGAGCGTTTGCTCACTTCCATGCGCAGGCGAATGCCGTCGAGGGCCACCGTCTGTTCGCTTATGAAGAGACGACCGGCGTCGGTGATTGTGTAGCGTTTTTTCCCGCCTTCGGCGTCGCCGGCGATCAATTCGCTTTCTTCCAGGAAGGTCAGCGTGGGGTAGATCACCCCGGGGCTGGGGCTGTAGGCGCCGTCGAAGAGGGTTTCAATGCGGCGGATCAGGTCGTAGCCGTGGCACGGCTGTTCGGCGATCAACGCCGGCAGCAGCAATTTCAGGTCGCCCGGCGCAAAGACGCGCGGGCCGCGCCCACCGCGTTCGCGGCCAGGGCGTTTTTCGAAGCCATCGCGGTCGTCACCGTGGTCTCGGTGGTGATGAGGGTCTCTCACTGTCGTGTTCTCCTGTCTGATTTAGATACAACTTAAGATATATCTTACGTAAAGCGCAAAACCGTCTGACGAACGGTAGCGACAGGAAAACGCGGCTGCGCAAGGTGGCCGCCGCCTCCGAACAGGGCCTGGCCTTATCAGCGAATCAGCGCGGCTAAATGACCATTTTATGAAGACACCATCAGCTGGTTCAGTGGAGTTATTGCTCTAATGGCGGGGAATAACCAGAGCCGCTCTGGTGTGTAGCTGATGTCTTACAGAGTGCGGATTTATATAAGTAGTACTGTCCATGTTTGCGTGTAATAACAAGATGACAGTTAATATTCATCTTTTTGAATTTTATGGCTTTTTTCTGTATTTACGTGTCGTGTTTAATTACGGGTCAGCGCGAAAGGGCCGGCATCATCAAGTGGCGTTTCGAGGGACTATTTGCCTGCTTCGCAAGACCGGATTATTGGGTTTCGGCGGGGCGAGAAAACAGTTTTCTCAACTAACATTTGATGTCACCACAGGTACTAAAAATGCTTAAAAAGACCGCTTTCGTCCTGCCTCTCGTTGCTTTGGCGATCGGCTCCTCCAGCGCTTTCGCTGCCGGTGAGGCCAGCAGCGTCATCAACATCAAGGCGACGATTCCTACCAAGCAGTTCCATGTGCTGCCACGTGATCCCAACTTCGGTCGCGACGAAACCATGAACTACAACCCCGTCACCGGTGAACTGAGTTCGCTGCGCGCCACCTACGACCTGAAAAACACTGACGGTTCGATCCACGCCTACATCGAAGGCGGCCCCGCTTCGTTGACCAACGGCACCTCCGCGATCGCACTGACCAACACCTTCAACGGTGTAGTCCTGACCGGCGCGCCACTGGAAGTGGCCGATGACGCAAGCACCACCCCAGGCACCCAGGCTGACCTGGTCGTGGCTGCCGCCAAACCTGCAGATGGCGTATCCGGGCTGTTCACCACCAACTACACCATCGTCTTCGACCACGTGCCACGCGTCACACAGTAAGGCCTGATCAGCACCGGCTTATTGTTGGGTAGCGATACCGGTCGACAGGCAGTCGCTGTCGGTCGACCGGTTTTGCGTTTGAAGTCCGAAATCAGAGTATTCCGTTCATGTTCCCGATGACTTCCATCGCGGCAGCGCTTGCCTTGTTGTTTTGTGCGGGCGCGTTGGCGGCAGGTACCGCCGAAGGCACAACACCGCGTAGTTTGCTTTCCCAGGCCAAGGGATTGCCGGCGGACTTTGAAGAGCACTTTTTTGATGTCCCCCTGGCCGTCAGGGTTGAACTGGACCAGGAGTTTGTCTCCGAGGCAATGATCGTCCTGACCCGTGACGACCGCCTGACCCTGCTCGACTTTACCGACCACGACGGCAGCGTCATCAAGGATGAAGAGCGCGACCACTGGGCCGATTACCTGAAGCAGGGTGTGGCGCTCGGTGCCTGCGCCAGCAACTGCCCCTCGGGGCTCATGGCCGTGCACTACAACCTGGAAAACTCCACGGTGTCCCTGCTCACCGAAAACGCCGAGCGTGATGCCCAGGAGCAGCGTTATTACTTCCTGCCCACCGGCGGCAGCACCGGCCTGATCGTGCGCAACCAATTGAACCTCAGCGGCGGCGGAGGCCAGGACCTCGGCGGGCGCTTCGGCGTCGACGCCAGCAGTAGCCTGGGCCTGTGGAGCCAGACGCTGAACATGCAGTTCTCGCGCCTTGGCGGCCCCGATGACGATGACCTCAACCACGCGGTGTACGCGCTCTACACCCAGCGTGAGCTGGAAGGCAACTTCCTGCGCCTAGGTTACTTCACGCCCAATGCCGAAGGCCTGACGCGCCAACTGCGCACCTTCGGGGCCAGCCCCGACACCGCCGTCGGCGTGATGTACGGCAGTTCCGACAGCCTGGTGATCAGCAACGCCAAGCCTGCGGTGTACCCGATCTACGTCACCGCCAGCCGCCAGGCGTCGGTGGAGATTTATCGCAATGGCCTGCTGATCAACACGCAGCCGGTCGGCAGCGGCTTGCACAGCCTCGACACGCGGCCCCTGCCCGGCGGCATCTATGAAGTGGAAGTGCGCCTGGTGGAAGACGGCCAGATCACCAGCACCACCCAGGAGTTGGTGTACAAACCCAACAACTGGCGCAACCACGACGAGCGCTGGCGCTACAACCTGTTCGCCGGCCAGGAAAGCAAGCTGCTGAGCAACTTCGACGAGCAGAGCAGCGGCAGCCCGACTGCCGGCGTCTCCCTCAACTACCTGGCGCATCCGCGTGTGGTGCTGGGGGTGTCCGGGCGCCAGGTCAAGGACAACATGCAGTACGGCACCTCGTTCGACTGGACCCTTGCCGACCAGGCCAGCCTGTATGCCAACGTCTACTGGACGGAAAAATACGGCACCGGCCTCGACTTCAATGGCCTGTACAACTACGGCCTGGGCAGCGTGGTGTTCAACCACACGCGCAGCTGGCTCGACACCCGCAATACCTACGAAACCCTGCCCGACGGCACGCGCATTCGTCAGCGCGACGTGTTCATCGGGCAGACCAGCAACTCGTCGATTTCGGTTAACCACCGCCTGAGCAACCTGCGCTCCATCAATGCCCGGCTGTTCTACAGCGAGGGCAACAACGAAGGTGTCGGCCTGGACCTGGGGTGGACCGAACGTACCCACCTGTTCGGCAACGACGCCAACTGGCGCGTGTCGGTGTTTGACCGGCCTGCCAGCTTCGCCACGGGCGAGCAGCGCAATCGCGGGGTCGACCTGAGCATCAGCCTGGCCCTCGGCGCGCCGGGCGAGCAATGGTCCGCCAGCATCGGCACGCGGACTTCCCGCGACGGCACCCGGGACAACAATGCTTCGCTGACGTACCGCAAGGACCTGCAGGACCACCTGCTGCAAAGCGTGTCCGCCACGACAACCACCGACACCTACGGCATCGGTTTGTCCGGCATGGCCAGTTTTGAAAACGAGTACGTCAACGGTGACGGCTACCTGCAGCGCTCCTCGTTCAACGACGACTTGAGTGGCGGCCTGAACCTGGACAGCACGTTCGCCGTCGGCCAGCAAAAGATGGTGATGACCAGCCAGTACCACGGCAACGGCTCCGGGCTGATCGTGGACGTGGAGACCGACGTCGACGACATCGCCCTGCGCGCCGACGACCTGAGTGGCGGCAGCACGGCCTTGCGTCCCGGTCGCAACTTCATCCCGATCACAGCCTACAAGGGCAGCTCGGTGAGTTTCGACTTCGACGGCAACCATGCGCCGTCGGCCTCGATCCAGCCGCCGCGCACGCGCTACCACCTGAACAAGGGCGGGGTGGAGTACCGCAAGATCAGCGTGATGCAAACCGTCACCGTGCTCGGCCGTCTGGTCGACCCCCAGGGCAAACCGCTCAAGGGCCTGCACGTCATCAATCACGCCACCCGTGGGGTGAGCGAGGTCGACGGGTTCTTCTCGCTGGAAATGAACGCCAGTTCACCGACCCTGGAAGTGCGCCGCAATAACCAGTTGCTCTGCCAGTTCCGGCTCGATCCTTCCAAGGCCCGCAGTGAAAACAACCTGCTGATGATCGGTGATTTGCACTGCACGCCGGACACGTTGGCCGAGTCCACCGCCACTGAACAGATTGCCGGTTGAGCATGATGACGAGAAAACCCAAGGTTATGAACAGCTTCCTTTTACGCACCACGGGCACGGCGATGCTGCTGTGTTCCTTCGCGGCGTTGGCTGACGAGGACATCACTGCGCGCTTCCGGCCGGACCCCAGCAACCCTATGGTGAACAAGTTCGAGAACACCACGCCGATCAGTTCGATCTGCGGTTACCACATTGCAGCGCGCTGCAAGGCGATGGGGATTTTCAGCCTGCGGGATGTGAACCTCAGGATCGCCAGCAATGCGCCGATCATTGCCAATCATGAGCAGGAGCGCCAAGGCTTCATGGTCAAGGTGCCGTCCGATTGGCGTGATTTGACCGTAACGCATACCGCCACCCAGGAAACCGAGATCGTTCAAGTGCGGATCGCCGGCATCGGCGGGTTTTGGTCGATCCCTCGACCGCCTGGCGTGTCGGGGTGGGCGCAGCCAGGGGTCGGCTGGTCAACGCAGTGGCGGTCTGCGCCTTCACCTTGCCAAAGTACCAACCACCTTGCAGCAGGTACCGCGTCTGCTTCGTACTTCTGGCTGACGCCTGAAGGTGCTGGCCCTTGCAGCCGGAAACCATCCGAGGATCTGCTCAGGATGAGCGTCAACACCATGGAGTACGCCTACGAACTGCGCACGCCCAACCCGTTGGGCATGTCCAGTGGGCTGTACACCGGCAGCATCACCTACAGCATGGGCCCGGGCGGCGATTACGATTTCGGCGACGTCATGATGCCCTCGAAAAACGCCCTCACTCTCAACTTCACCTTGAGCGTGGAGCACGACCTGAAGGTCGACGTGCCGCCCGGTGGCAACCGAATCGAGCTGGTGCCCCAGGGTGGCTGGCAAGCCTGGCTCAGCCAGGGCCGCAAACCCGCCCGGCTGTTCCGTGACCAGACCTTCCACATCTCCGCTTCATCGCGTTTCAAGATGCAGATGGCCTGCGAGCGTGTCATCGGGGACACCTGCGCCCTGCGCAACACTACCGATGGCCACGAAGTGCCGGTGGATGTCAGCGTCAGCCTGCCCCATGGCCTGAACCGTGAAGACGGCGGCGCCGTGATTCGTCAGCCGCTGTTATTGAGCGGCGCCGGTACCGAGCAGTTCCAGCCAGGGTTTTATGTCAGCCGGCGACCCGGCACCTTGCATTTCGAGGTCCAGAAGCCATACGCCGACCAGATGGTCGAGCGCGGCGGCAGCACGTACGCGGGCCAGGTTTCGGTGATTTGGGATTCGGATCTCTAGATGAGGCTCATGACAATGAAACATGTGTTGGCGCTGTGTGCGCTGTGCTGGTTGCCGCAGTCGGTACCGGCGGCTCCGAATATCAATGTCGGGGTGTTTTATGACTACCTGGACGCCGATAAAAGTACCTACCTGAAACGCGTGTTCAACAGTGGTGACAGCACGGCCTTCATCAAGGTCGCGGTGATGGAAATCCTCTACGACAGCGACGGCGGTTCCGCGGAAGTCGAGCTCAAGAGCGATGCCCAGACCGGTGTCCGCGATGGCCTGATGGCCACGCCGTCACGCCTGATCGTGCCGGCCAATGGCGTGCAGGGCACGCGCTTGCTGTACCTCGGCGAGCGCGAAAAAGAGCGCTACTTTCGCGTGCGTTTTGTGCCGGTGATGCCCGAGCAGGACGACGAGTTTGCCGTGTCGGAGGAGGAGCGCGACGCCTACAAGACCCGCATGTCGGCCGGGGTCACGGTGCTGGCCGGGTTCGGCACGGTGTTTTTCGTGCGGCCCAAGGTCACGCGGTTTGTCACCCGTGTCGATGAGCAACCCGTTGAGTACGGGCTGCATAACGACGGTAACAGTGTGGTGGTGGTCGATGAGTTCAAGGACTGCGCCAGCGGCGATAGCCAGGACTGCCGACCGGTGACCAAGCATCACATTTTGCCGGGTCGTGCCTTCGGTTTTACCAGGCAGGCCGGGCGTACCTATCGCTTTACCCTGATCGAGGGCAGCGAGAAAACACCCTATGAGGTCAAAGGCTGATGGTCAGTGAAATAGCCCAGGCACGCGCATACCGTGCGTGCAGAAGGTGCAAGGTCATGTCGGCGGCGCTGCTGCTGATGGTGCTCGCGTTGCTCAGTACCCAAGCCCTGGCGATCCGTGAAGAGCAGGTGTTTGACGTTTCGGTGACCATCCCCACCCAGGATTTTTATGTACTGCCGATCAACCCCGGGTTCTTCGAACGTGAACAACAGATGGTCTGGGACCTGGTGCCGGGACGCCTGCGACCGGTGCGCGAACATTTTGACGTGAAGAGTTCGGCGGGCGGCATCAACGCACGGCTGGGCGCGCTGCCGATGCTGTTCAACGGCGGGCGTACCTACATCGACTTGAGTGTGACCTTCAACGGCCAGGTGCTGGGCCTGGCTGACACCCTGGTGGTGCCGCAGGCCGAGGCCAGCCAGGGCAAGCGCGTGCTACTGGATATCTCGGCGGTCGAGCCGGCGGAGGGGTTTACCCCGGGTGAGTACTACGGCAGCGTCGAGTTGCTGTTCGATGCGGTACGGCCGTAATGGTTTTTCGAGGAGTGGTGATGAAGTCTTTATGTGCAACCCTGGGTTTGCTGCTGTGTTCCCTGAACGCCCACGCCGGGCCGAACATCAATGTCGGTGATTTCTACGACTATTTGCGCGGCGATAAAAGTACCTACCTGAAGCGCATCTTCAACGGCGGCACCCAGACCGCCTTCGTCAAGGTCAACGTCAGCGAGATGCTCTACAAACCGGACGGCAGCTATGAGGAAGTGCCGCTTCGGGTCGAGGCCGACGGCAGCGTGCGCAATGGCCTGATCGCCAGCCCGGCGCGCCTGATCGTGCCGGCGGACGGCATGCAGAGCACGCGCCTGGTGTTCATTGGCGAGCGCGATCGCGAGCGCTATTTCCGCGTGCGCTACCTGCCGGTGGCACCCGATAAAGATGACGGCTTCGGGCTGAACGATGAAGACCGCCAGGCCTACGAAAACACCCTGGCGGGCGGCGTGCAGGTAATGGCGGGCTACGGCACGGTGTTCTTCGTGCGGCCCACGGACAGCCGCTTCGATACCCGTGTCGAGAACGGCGGCCGCACCTACACCTTGCGCAATGCTGGCAACACCGTGGTAGTGGTGGATGAGTTCAAGGATTGTGCGGTGAATGACCGCACCGTCTGCGCGCCCACCACCAAGAACCATATCTTCCCCGGCCGGGTCTTCAGCTTTGAAAAACAGGCCGGGAGGATCTATCGGTTCTTCCTGGTGGAAGGCACCACCGAGACTGTCATCGAGATCAGCGGCTAGGGCGATTGCGTAAGGTGCGCGCCGCCATCAGCGCTGCGCGGGTGCGGTCACGCATCCATGCCTGGGCGATGTCGCCCAGTTCTTCCTCGCGTTTTTCGCAGGCGGCCTGGAATGCCGCCGGGTCGGCGGGGTTCAGTCCGCTCATGCCCAGCTCACTGGCCAGGGCATCGACCTGTGTTTGCAGCGCTGCGGTGTCGGGCGTCTGCGGCCGCTGTTCGCCCAACTCCAGCAGGTCGAACAAGCGGTTGTGTTGCGCCTTGAGCCACTGCTGCTGTTCGGCATATTGGCCGGCATAGCGACGTTGCAGCCACTCGCACCAGTGCGCGTCGAGCAGCATGCGGTTGACCAGGCCGTCGCCCTCGCCAAGCTCGAGTACTTTGGCATACGCCGCGTCGATCTGTGCGTCGCTGACCCCGGCGATGCTGCGGTAGAGCATGTGCTCGGCGATCCACGGCAGGTCCAGGCGCTCGGCGAGGGCGGTCTGGTAAGCCAGGTAGATTTCCACTTCATCCACCTGGCCGGCCACGCCGTCGACGACCTCGGTGAGAAACCGCAAGCCCTGGCCTCCTTGGGCGACCGGCGCCAGGCGCTGTTGAACGTCGGCCCGGATTACATCGTTGAGCTGTTGCAGGCGCGCACGGCCCTTGACCAGGGTGACCAGTTGCCGTTCATGGGCCTCTGGCGTCGGTGACTGGTGCTCGATCTGGTAGAGCAGTACCTCGACCCCCATTTCGTTGAAGATCTGCGTGCCGGCATCCGGGCAATTGCCGGGGAAACTGGCGATCTCGAACAGCCGATTGCGCAGCGGGGTGTCGACGGCGGCCGCCTGCAGCAGGGTCCAGACCTGCCGGGTCAGGGTGCGGTGGTTGGCGCGGTAGCGTTGCTGATCTTCATCTGTCTGGAACCGCTCCGGTATTTCCAGGGCCTTGATCACCTCGAACAATCCCTGGGAGCCGTGTTCGTGCTCCAGCGCATCCCAGACTTTGCGGGCGTCGTCCTGGCCTCGTGGTGACAGGTAGTCCAGCCACGGCGTGCTGTCGCCCTGGGGTTCATAGGTGCGCTCGGGATCCAGCCCGACTGACGCGCGATAGGCCTTGAACCGTTCACGCTGCAGGGCGTCGAGTGCGGCGCGATTGAGGTAGGTCGCGGCGACAAGCCGGGCCTCGGCACTGCCCAGGGCCACCTCGGGCACGTGGGTAATGGCGGTGCCCTGCAGGTTAAGGACAAACCGCGAGGACCGGGGCACCTCGAACAGCCCATTGGGCCACTGCGCGACAGGGCTGTGGCTGAGGTCCAGGTGAACCAGGTCGCGCATGCGCCCGATATCCGGGGCCCTGTGGCTGCGGGTGTTGTTGAGCTTCAGGCGCCGCAGGTAGCGCAGGTTTTTCAGGCGGGTGACATCCACCGCCTGCAACGCCAGCGGGCACCAGGCCAGGTCGAGGTTTTCCAGGTGGCGCAGGTCGCGGATCGCTTCCGGCAGGCGGGACAGCGGGTTATCCGCCAGATACAGGGTGGACAGCTGCGGGAAGTGTTGCAGGAACTCACCATGGTCCGCGTTGAACTGACTGTGGATCAGGTTCAGCCGGGTGACATGGCTGAAGTCGGCGCGCAGCGGTGGCAGGGTATCGGGCAGCGTTATGCCGCTCAGATCCAGGCGCGTGCCGGAGGGTTCGGTATAGGCGCGGATCTGATCCTGCCAGCATTCAAGGAGTTTGCCGCGAATGAACAGGCGCAACTCAAGCTCCCTGTCCGGCGGATGGTTGCCTGGCTGGCGCGACCAGTGCGCCAGGTCAGCGTCCAGGCGGTAATGGTCGACGATCAGTTGATTGACGCGGGGGCTGAGGTGCTCGCTGCCGACTTTTTCCATAAAGGCCAGGATGTGCGCCTCGCTCTGGTGCGTAAATACGGTTTTCAAGGCGTTCAGGATCACCACCTGCTCACTCATGACGACCAGCTTCGGCGTGCGCGCAGGCGCGGGGGAGCCGAGCAGCTTCAGTGTCTCCTCGTCAGCCTGGCTGCGCACGGGGGGTTGGGCCAGCGCGCTGCGGCGTTCGGCCAGCGGTTCCAGGGTGGTCAGCAGCCAGTGCCGCAGGCCCTCGCCTTGGCCGGGTGAAAGCCCGACCGCCTGGCGGCTATCGGCGGGCGCGGCGTGCAACAGGGCTTCGTACAGGGTGTCGGGGCCGTGCAGCTTGCGGTGGGCGCCGTCGCGGACCTCATAGCCCAGGGTGTCCTTCCTGACCAGGATGCGCCGGGTGCCGGCATTGACCGGGCCGGCCTCGCAGCGCAGCGGACCGTCGGCGGTGTGCTGGCGAATCTGCAGGTGCAGGTCGGCGAAGAAGTCGCTGTGCCGCTTCAGGGTATTGAGCAGCATGCGTTCGCTGTCGGCGGTCTGGCGCCAGGGGAAGTAGAAACTTTCATAGGCGTGGCTGGTGCCGGCGGCGAAATTCAGTTCGCGCGCCAGGTTTTCCAAACGCAGCGGCAGGCGCCGGTGGTCCAGCATCAGGCTGCGCTCGGCGGCATCGGCACTGTCGAGCAGAGACCGTGCGACGCTGGAGTCCATCTGCGGGAAATGCTCGCGCAGCAGGCGGATGCCCGGCTCATCGGACAGCTCACGCACATGGTGGGCGTACTGGCCGATCTCGGGGGCCTGGCGGGTGACGTAGGTGGCCAACAGCTCGCGCAAGTGCTGCACTTGCCCAGCCTTGGGCACCTGGGCGCCGAGCAGCAGGCGCGCCTGGGCTTCATCGAGAAACCCCAGCACCCGCTCCGGCAACTGCCCGGACATCACCTGCGTCACACTCATCTTGAGGGTGTCCGCCGGGGCGGCGTCGAGCCGGCCATAGCGGTGGGAGTCGCCGCTCAGGCTGGGGCTGAGGAACACTTCCAGGGCCTTGTCCTGTGGCCAGCCCTCGAGTTCGGTAACGGTTTGCTCGAACCAGGCGGCAGCCGGGTCCAGCGGCATGCCCGTGCGGATCTGATCACTGGCCGACTGCGCGCTGGCGTAGGCCTCGAAGCGGTTGAGCGTGTCGGCGAGCAGCGGTGGCAGCGGCTGGTCCTGCAGATACGCGCCGCGTAGCACGTCGTCATCGCAGCCACTGGTGAGGCGGATGCGTTCCAGTTGCTCATCGCTGAAAGCCGCGACCCTGGGCCCGAGGCGGCGCATCAACGTGCGGCTGTCCCAGGTCTGCGGCTGGTCGGCTTCATGCACGACAATCCCGTTGGCCCGGCGATACAGCTGTGGTCGATACGCTTGCGGGCGGCGTGGGTGGACGATGCGCGCGTGTTGCACCCGATACTGCGCGCCTTCGTGTATCAGCCGTTGCGCGGGATCGAGTGTGCCCTGGTCGTCGACATAGGGTGCAAGGTCCGGGTTCCACAGGCGTTGACGACCGTCTGCACTCTGCACCGGCTTGAGCCCTTCGACGAACGCCGAGAGTTTCAGGCGCAGTGGCGCGGCCAAGGTGGTACCGGCGGCGAACAGGCCGAACTGGACAAAGTCCTGCGCCACCCCGAGCAGATGATCCGCCGCCTCCGCGCCTCGGCCCTGGGCCCAGTCGACCACGCCTTCGAACACTTCGTCGGTGATCTGGTAGGCGGTGTAGGCGAGCATCACTGCGCCCAACCCCGGCACAAACGGCGTGAGTACCTGCAGGGCCGCGTTGAAGAGATCGCCGAGGATTTTCCCCAGGTTGTCCCACCAGGCCTGGCGCGCCAGGGTATCGGCGCGAAGGGTGGAAACGGCGATGTCCTGGGCGTCGTTGAGCACCTTGTTCAGGTGCACCCGGTAGCGGTAGTGCCACAGGTCATCTGCGCCGCCGTTGCCAGCGCGGTTGGGGTGGTCAGCCGCGATGGGCTGCACATGAAATTGCAGGTGGGGGTTGTCCAGCGGTGTGTCTTGCCAGGTGGGCTGGCTGTCGGTGGGCGCTTTGATGCGCCACTGCACCCGGCTCAGGCGGGTGTTGAGGTTGGCGAAAAAAAAGCCGCGCTGGTCATGGTCGACAAACCGGCTGAAGAACACCTGGTAGTGCTCGGCATCCCGCAACTGGCGGGTCACTTGCGTCATGAACGCTATCGGCGTCGGGTATTGCTTGAGCGGGTGCTCGGGGTCGTCCGGCACATAGGCGATCACCCGCGCTGCCGAGGGCGGCGTCGCGCAGAACAGCAGGATGCCGGTGAGCCGGCTGTTCATCATGTCCAGGGTATGGGCGGCCAGGGTCTGGCCGTCGAGGCGCAGTGTCGGGTTTCCATTGATCAGCCCCAGCACGGCGGTGCAGGCATCCTGGGCAATATCGCCCTTGACCAGCGCCAGGTGGGCGGCGGCTTTCAACCCGGCTTTGTGCTGGTCGATCACTTGCCGGCGCAGGTCGCGGGCGACCGTGGGGGTGTAGACCCCCATGACGATCTTCAGGTGCTCGCGGTAATGGCGGCCGATGTCCAGGCCACGACACAGTTGCTTGAAGCGCTCGGCCGTGAGGGCGGTGCCATTGGCCTTGTGCTTGAACGTCAAGCTGCGTTGCTGGCCACGGGCATCGGCGGCGGACAGGAAGGCATAGTCGACGAAACGTTCTGAGGCGGCAAAGTTGTGCAGCGCCGCGTCCAGCAGGGACACCGTGCGGCTGGTCACGGCTTGCTTGAAGTCATGCACCCACCAGGCGCTGGTGGCTTTGACATACACGCGCAGGAAGGTGTTTCTCACATCGATCGGGCCGTAGTCCGCCAGCAAGGCGCTGCCCAGCACCCGCTCGGCGTAGGCATACACGTCATTGAGCTTCTGCAGCCGCTGGTCGAGGGTGTTGAGAGTGTCCCAGTGGTCGGCAATCGCCTGCTTGAGGCCGGCGTGCTGGTCCGGCGTGGCGTGGGGGTACGGCGCGGGATCCTTGAGCCCGACGGCGCGCAAGGCGTGCAGGCGTGCCAGGGAGGTGCTTTTGAGCCAGGGCGGCAAGGCATGCTTGAGCAGTGGATAGTGCCGACCTTGAAACGCTGTATTGAACGGGACAGGGGAAATGACGACCATGCAACAGATCCTGAAAAGAGCCATGAAAGCGCTTCAGTCTATTGAGGCCAGGGGCCGAGAATAAGTTTGAATACTGGGTCGGACAGGCCGGATAACCGCGCCTTCCGTTCAACAAATGTCACCTCGAAAACAGCCGGCTACCGCCTTCGGT
Source organism: Pseudomonas sp. PS01298 (assembly GCF_029959745.1). Lineage (NCBI taxonomy): Bacteria > Pseudomonadati > Pseudomonadota > Gammaproteobacteria > Pseudomonadales > Pseudomonadaceae > Pseudomonas > Pseudomonas sp. PS01298. The sequence goes on from NZ_JASCPP010000018.1 coordinate 45,707, forward strand.
GACCGCCATCGTGGCGGGGGTGCACAAGGTATGGCTGCCCGGTTGCAGGTAAGGCATCAGCACCGGTGCCATGCCCTTGAGCACCTGCACCGGCAACGCCGAGGTAAAGGTGAAATTCTGCGCGCCGCTGCCGGGGACGAAGGCGGTGAGGGTGCCGAAATGCCGGTCGCCGATGTAGAACACAAAGGTCGCCGTGCGGTTGATCGCCTTGGAGCTGAGGATGCGTCCACCGGCGCCGATCGCCTCGATACGGTTGTCGCCGGTGCCAGTCTTGCCGCCCATGGCCAGCGGTGTGCCGTCGGCCAGTTTGAAACTGCCCGACACGCGTTTCGCCGTACCTGCATCCACCACCTGCGACAACGCCCCACGCAATGCGGTGGCAACTTCGCTGGGCATCACCCGCTTGCCTTTGTCGGGGTTGTTCACCAGCCGGGTTTCATACGGCGTGTCGGCGGCAAAGTGCAGGCTGTCGATGCGCAGCGTCGGCTCGCGTATGCCGTCGTTGAGGATGGTGCCGACCAGTTCCGCCAGCGCCGCCGGGCGGTCGCCCGAGCTGCCGATGGCGGTGGCCAGGGATGGCACCAGATGGTCGAACGGGTAGCCGACCGCCTGCCAGCGCTGATGAATATCCAGGAACGCTTCGATCTCCAGCATGGTGCGGATACGGCTGTCGCGAGCGCTTTTGTGCCGGCTCTTGAACAGCCAGCCGTAGACTTCCTGGCGCTCATGCTCGCTGGCGGAGACGGCCTGGGTGAAGGTGGCGTCGGGGTGGTTCAACAGGTAGCCGAGCAACCACAAGTCCAGCGGGTGGACCTTGGCGATATAGCCTTGGTCCGGCAGGTCGTAGGCGCCAGGGCCGTAATCTTTATAGAGCTTGGCCAGGCGTTCGTCGGTGAGTTTTTCCGAGGCTTTTTGCGTGTTCAGGTGCGCCCGGACAAAGCGGTTGAAACTGTCCTGGCTGGCCTGCGGCAGCAGGTAACGGTGCACGGCGGCAAGGCGCATGGCGGTTGGGCGCATGCCGTCCAGGAAAGTGTCGAGCCGGGCCTGGGTGTCCTTGTTGCGGTACTTTTTCCAGAAGCGCAGCAGGAAGGTGGTGCCTTCGCGGTCGGCGAACTGGGCCAGGTATTCCTGGCGACGTGGGTCGCTGTCGTCCTTGAGCAGCTCGGCACTGTTGTTGGCGCCGTGATAGGTGCTGTAGCGCACCAGGTCGCGCATCAGGCGAATGAACGGCAGGTTGATCGACTCGCGCAGGGCGTCGCGCAAGCTGGGGCTGCGGCCGTTGTCTTCGTTGCGAAAGTTGTGAAAGTGATGCATCCCGCCACCGGTAAAAAAGCTCTCGCCGGGGCTGGCGGAATACTGCCGGTCAAGCGCCGCATCGAGCATCTTCGGCAGGCTCTGGTCGCTGTTTTGCGCCAGGTAGTCCACCGCCCAGCGCGACAGGCGATCCTGTTCGTCGATGTCGACTTTCTTCAAGGCCGCAGGCGTCTGGCCGGCGTAACGGTCGTGCAGCTCGCTGATGATTTGCAGGTAGGTGGTGAGCACGCGCAGCTTGGCCGTGGAACCGAGTTCCAGCTTGCTGCTCTCGTTGATATCGAAGGGCTGGTCGGTGTTGTCGGTCTGCACCCGCACGCGGGCGCCGTCGCCGGTCATCTCATACAGCGTGAAGCTGTAGCGCACCTGGGCGGTGCTGGCGGGCGTCAACAGACGCGGGCCGAGCAGGCCGAGCAGGCCGGCGAAGGCGGGATCGGCCAGGTGCTTGAGGTAGGCGGTGGCCTGGGTCTGCAGGTCATTTTGCAGGGTGCTGGTGGCGGACAGGTCGAGGCGGTCAAGGTCGTACAGCGGACGGTTGAGCAGGGCGGCCAGGCGACTGCGCGCGACGCTGATGCCTTTGTTGGTTTCAATCGGTTGCAACGTCGGTTGCTGCAGCCAGTCGCGGTAGCTGATCTTGCTCGCCAGCGCGGCCTTGGCCAGGGCCGGCTCGACCACGCCGTTCTGCTCCAGCAGGCGGATATGGCTGTCGGTCAGGCTCGTCAATTCGTCGCGGCCCTTGGACAAGTAATGCGAAGGCCGGCGCTGGGCAATCATCAACGACAACACTTCGCGCAGCGCCAGGCCTTTTTGCGCGAGGTGTTGCGTGCCGGGTTCGGCGAGCAGGGCGTTGGTTTTGTCAAAGTCAGCGCCGTACCACACCCGCAAACCTTCGGCCATGCCATGCACTTCACCATGACCGGGCACGGCCGACAGCGGCACGCTGTTGAGGTAATCGCGCACAATATTCTGCCGGGCTTGCAAGGTTTGCGGGCCGGCTTGATAGGCGCGCACGCTGGCGGAAAACATCTGGCGCAGTTTCTCGCCGCCGGACAGGGTCAGGCCGTCGGGGGAGTGGCGGTATTTTTCCAGTTGCGTGGCCAGGGTACTGCCGCCGGCGCTCTGCCCGGGCAAGTGCAGCAGCCTGGCCACTTGTGACCATGCCGCCTTGGCGAAGCGCGGCCAGTCCACCGCCGGGTTGGCCTGGGGCTGGGCCGGGTCGAGCAGGTCGCGGTTCTCGATGAACAGCAGGCTGTTGACCACCACCGGCGGGATCGCGCTGAACTGCTGGTACGCCTGCTGCGGGTAGGTGAACTGGTACAGCGGCTCGGCCCGGCAGTCATTGATCGACAGGCCCGCCTGGATCTTTTCGGCATAGGGCACGAACAGGCCGCGCCCGACATACGTCATGAGTGGCGCGGAAAAGCGCACCTGGCTCTGCACCTGGTAATTGCGCTTGAGCAGGCGCGGCAGGAATTGATCGAGGTCGCTGTAGCCCAGGCGCTTGTCGAAGGGGCCGTCACCGGGATACACGATGGCATCGCTCGCACCGGCTTGCAGCGTGTAGCCGAGGGTGCCCGCCAGGCGGCTGAGTTCGCGCGCCTGCCAGTGCGCGGTGCGCATCTCGCGCTGGGCGGCAAACCCTGCGGCGATCAGGCCGATCACCAGCAGCAGCCACACCAGGCGCCAGCGGTACGCAGGTCTGCGCGGGCGTCGTGGCAATGGCTGTTCATCCGCGCTGTCGGTGGGAACCGCAGCCTGGGTTGAATCGGTTTGCCATAAAGCGCCCATAGTCGATTGATCCCATCCCGGCAGATTGATCGGACTTGAATGAAGCTTAGACGCTGATTGGCGCCGTCGAAGAATTTGTCTGCGTGGGGGCATCCGGTTACCACCGACCGCCGTGGTACTTCCCTACCGTTCGGGCTTATCGGACTCACTTCAGCGTCCGTCACAAGGAAGTCCACTGCCATGTCTGCAACACATTCGCCGCGTCGTCCCCATATCGAGCAGATCATCAGTCTGTTTTCCCAGCCCCCGACACTGCGGGAGGTCGCCCTCAAGCAACTGCAAGCCACGCTGAATCAACGTTTCCCCAGCCTCAATCTGCGCGCCGAAGGGGTGAGCATCGGTACCCCGGTGCAAGACGATCAATATCATTACAGCCCGCTGGCCGATGAGGTGCTGGTGTGCCTGGCCGGCGCCGAGCCGCTGCGCTATGTCGAGGATTATCACCAAGTGTTCCTGCACCAACGCGAGATCCATGTGCGCGGGGGCCCGCCACTGGCGGACATCGAGCAAGTGATCAACCAGCTCGGCCCCAGCCTGCTCGACGCCTGGCTTGAACAGCTGCAGGACTGGTGGCGGGGCACGGTGCCGGTGAACACCACGCGCTGGGCTTATTTGTCGGATGATTGCCTGGCGTTGCTCTATGACAGCCCGAAACCACCGGGCATGAATGCGCAGCAATTCAGCGACGCGTTCCCACGCGCGGCGATGCGTGCCAGTCGTCCCGATCACCAGTGGAGCCTGCACGACGCAACCTTGCCGGTGCACACCGTGTACGTGCGGCCCCGAGGCACTGCGCAGCCGGCGCAAATGCTGCCGCTGTTGATCCTCGGCACGTGGCTGTTCAGCCCTGCGACCGGGCTTCACCTGCTCGAGCGTGTGGACGATATCGACACGCGGATCCCCGACTACCTGAACGCCCGCCTGGCCGGCCAGGCCCTTGAGTGGTTTGTGCAGGCCCCCTGGGGCGACCCCTTCGATGCGCTGGCCGCCAGCTATGCCGAGCGCCAGCGTGCGGACACCTTGGCGATCGACCGCACGGTGCCGCGCACGCCCGCACAGTTCCAGGCCATGCTCGATTACATCACCGACCCTTCGCGCTGGTTCGAGTCGGTGCTGACCCCGTTTCAACTGCGCGTGCAGGACCAGTTGCCGCTGTGGCTGATCCATGCCTCGGCGGCCGACAGCCTGGCCTACGCCGGCGCGTTGCAGGCGATGGTAGTGGCGGGCGGGCAGGGTTTCCTGGACGGCATTGCGCCGATCCGCACCTTTGCTGCCGAGGCCCTCAAGGGCTGCCTGCGCAAGGAGCGCCGCGCCCATGGCATCGAGCCGGACGACATCGAGCTGACTTACCACATCGTGACCGCGGCCATGACTCCGGGCGGCTTTGCCACGGGCGAGGTGCACCCGCTGACCTTGACGCTCACGGACCTGGCGCTGGAGAACCTCGGCGGGTTCCCCCACTTGCCGTCGGCGATCAAACTCAAGGGCGTCGCCGCGCCCGACTGGATGACGGCCACCCTGCTCACGGGCTGTGTCACCGAGGTGGATATCGGCCAGGCGTACCCGGCGCTGCTGCGCCAAAAGCTGGTGGACGATCCGGCCGAACGCCTGCGCCGTGAAACGTTGTTCACCCGACAGCTGCGTGCGCAACTGCCGCTGCTGGCGTTGCAGATGAAGCTCCAGGGCGAGAACGGCCTGACCGACGCCGGTTATCGCCTGGTGCAGGCCGCGCTGCTGCAGCAGCCGGAGGCGGCGTTATGGCCGTTGGCATTCAAGGCCTCGCCGACCTCAGCGCCGGACACGGTGCTCAATCTGTATGTCATTGGTCCACGGCATTCGGAAGATGGGCCGCACCTGCTCTACCAGCCATTGTTCAGCCCCAGCCTGCGTGAGTTTGCATCCGCCCAGGCGCTGTTCGATGCGATCGGTGCGCCAGGCCCGTTGCAGGACACGGTGCTGGCGTGGCTGCCGCCGAGGCGTCAGGCGGTGTACGCCAACGGCGGATTCCAGGAACCCCATGTGCAGCATTTCCTGGCGGGTGATGAGTTCACTGTGCCCGATCGTCCTGCGCCGGTGCGCCTGAGCAAACAACTGCTGGACGCGGACCCGTTGCCTGGGGTGTTCGCCTCCACGGTGCAGGCGCTGGTCAGCCTGGCAGAGCGCGAATCAGTCTCCAACGCCGAGCAGCGCTGGATGACGTTCAAGGAAGGCGGCTGGTTGCTCTTCAATAGCCTGTTGCCGTTTCTCCGGGGGCCGGTGGCGCTGGTGGGATGGATGCTGCAGGTGATGGACAGTGTTCACCAGGATGTGCCGGCCATCAGTACGACTGACCCTGCCGCCCAGGCCAAGGGAGTGATGGACCTGCTGACCAACCTGGTGCTGATCCTCGCGCATCGGGCGTCACCTCACGAGGTGCCTGCCAGCCTTGACCTGCAGCATCCGGCGTTCGAGCCGACGCCGCGGCCGGCGCCGACCACGTTGGTTCGTGGTCCGCTGGAGGTGCCGTTGCGCGCCGCCGGTGGCTGGAGCAATGCCCGTGACACCCTTGCACCGGCGATGCAGGCGCGGCTCGAGCGGCTGAGCCTCAAGGCCTTCGCCCGGCCCTGGCCGGCGCGATTGCCCGGCGCGCAGGTGGGCGGGCGCCTCGACGGGGTGTTGTTCAATGCCGCCGCGCAACCGCCGCAATGGCAGGTGCTGGTGCGGGGTCATGTGTACCGGGCCAGGGTCACCGACAACAGTGTGCGAGTCATCAGTGCCGATGGCCGCGAGAACGGGCCTTGGCTCAAGTTGCTCGACACTGGCGGCTGGGAGGTGGACCTGCGCCTGCGCCTGCTGGGGGGGCAGCCCGATTATCCGCGCGTTGGCGTGGACAGCGAATCGCGCCGCCAGCAGCTGGAGCAGGAGTACCGCCAGTACGGCGTGCGCCGCGAGACCGCGAACCGCGCCATGGTGGTGGCTTACACCCTCAAGACCAGCGACGCCGCCAGCGTCACCGCACAGCAACGGGCCACGGCGGCCAGCCGCTACACCCAAGAGCTGCAGAACAAACTCGACGCTTCGCTGCTGGAGCTGCAGTGCCTCAAGGACCTGCAGGCACTCAAGCCCCGCGCCGGTTATGAACGTGAACTGTCGACGTCGCTTGAAGGCGTGATCCTCGGCCTGCAGCAGTTGCTGGTAGAGGCGCGCTCAACGACCCTCGCGATCAATACTCGCCTGGAGCCGCTGCTGGACCGCGTGCAGTCGCTGAGTGAGGAAGAGGCCGCATTGGACATCAATCTGCAGGCGCATCAGACCCTGATCGACGGGTTGCGGCAATTGGCGGACAGCAACGAGAACGCGATCCGCTGGCGCACCCAGGAGTTTGCCTTCCTGAAGGAATTGGAGCGTGTTCCCAAGTTCGGACAGGACAAGGCCCGGGCCTTGCAGCTGGGCTTGCCGACAAGTCCGTCGGTGTTGGAATTGCAGTCGCTGCAGGTGACGGCGTTGTGGGCGGTGGCGCTCAATACCGAAGGGCCGAGGCTGGATGAGGATTTTTTTCAAGGCTTGGACGACACCATTCAGCGCGCACGCTGGGCCAGTGGATCCCAGGCGCAGCTGGAGGAGTTGGCGCCCCATAGCACTGAACTGCGCATCGAGTTGCTGGAGAGCTTCAACCGTGTTTATGCCCAGACCGATGACCGCATCGAGTTCTGGCGCGCGATGGCGCCGGATAAATTCCACCTGGTTTACCTGGACAAGTTGCAGCAGCTGTTCAGCCAGTTGCACGCAGAGGCAGACCGCGAGTTGTCCACCGCCCTGGCGCCTGCGACCCCTGCGCCACGCACACAGCTGACACCTCGTGCGCCGCGCAAAAACATCATCCGCACGCGCAATCAGGAGTTGTATGTGGCTCAGCTAAAGATAACGACTGGCGAAGAGCCGGCGGAGGTGGCAGAGGTGGTGGATGCACAGAACACCGTAATCGCCTCGTTTACCCATGCCGCCGATGGGGTCTGGGAGCCGGTCAAGAAACCGGCTGCCACGCGTGCAGGTTCAATGTCCGGTCTCAATAGCCTGATTGAGCAGGGCCAGGCATTGCGGGCTGAGGTGGAAAAAGCCATCGGCGAGGTCTTGAGGATGGCGCGCACGGCCAACGAGCCGCAGTCGCTGCAGGATATCCTGGAGCAGCGTGCCGATAAGTTGCGCCAGTGTGCCGAGACCCTTCATCGGCACCTGCAGTACAGCGAGCCAGCGCGCCTAGCCGCCACCCAACGGGCGCGCGCCAGGACCGAGGTCGATGCCCTGCGAGCCGCCGCCAGCCGTTTATCCGAGCAGGGGTTGCGCGCTCGACTGAGTACCATCAAGGCACGCCTGCCCACCCAGTCCGGCGTGGATGTGCTGGTCAGTCATCATGAGGCGAGCATATTCCGGCAAGGCGGGCGAGTCGCGGTGGCCGGCAGCTCCAATGATTGGCTGCAAACCTATGTGGTGATCGATGTGCATACGCGCGAGGCCTTTTGTTACGCGCACTTTCACTATGAGCGCCAGACCAGCCCGGACGATCACTTCAATGCCGCGCACCTCAAGACATCTGCGCAGCATCGAATGGGCAAGCAGACTCAGGCACAGGCCCAGGCGCAGGCATTTGCCAGTATTCAGGCCGGGCAGGGCGGGCGTGTCAGCCTAAGCCTGGATATCCATCGCGGCGAAATCAACCGGCGGATGGCACGCAAGTTGTTCTTCGACGCACCGCTGTGGACGCCTGGTGGATAGGCCGGGCTTGAAATGGCGCACCATTGCTGTGCGATACTCCAACCGCGCAATAGGATTTATACGGGAATTCCCTCTGAATATTGCCGTTTATAGAGTGAAAATCACTGGGTTGAGCTTTTTATACTGCACCCCCCTGATCTGGCCCGGCCAGACCGATTGACCCAAAAGGCCAAGCGGAAACGGTACGCCATGGCAGACCCGTCGTGACGTACCGGACTCAGAGGCTCATATCCAATAACAAGACGAGGTTGTATCCCTATGCCAGTCGGCAACCACCTGCCCCATGGCGAGACCGCTTCGGGCGGCCCGCTCAAACGCGAACTGGGCGAGCGGCATATCCGCCTGATGGCCCTCGGCGCCTGTATCGGTGTCGGCCTGTTCCTGGGCTCGGCCAAGGCCATCGAAATGGCCGGACCGGCCATCATGCTGTCCTACATCATCGGTGGCCTGGCCATCCTGGTGATCATGCGCGCCCTCGGCGAAATGGCCGTGCACAACCCGGTGGCCGGCTCCTTCAGCCGCTATGCCCAGGATTACCTCGGGCCGTTGGCGGGCTTCCTGACCGGCTGGAACTACTGGTTCCTGTGGCTGGTGACCTGTGTGGCCGAGATCACTGCCGTGGCGGTGTACATGGGCGTGTGGTTCCCCGATACGCCACGCTGGATCTGGGCCCTGGCGGCCCTGATCAGCATGGGCACCATCAACCTGATCGCGGTGAAAGCCTTCGGTGAGTTCGAATTCTGGTTCGCGCTGATCAAGATCGTCACCATCATTGCGATGGTGATCGGTGGCGTCGGCATCATCGCGTTCGGTTTTGGCAACGACGGCGTGGCACTGGGGATTTCCAACCTGTGGGCCCACGGCGGCTTCATGCCCAATGGCATCCAGGGCGTGCTGATGTCGCTGCAAATGGTGATGTTTGCCTACCTGGGCGTAGAGATGATCGGCCTCACCGCCGGTGAAGCGAAGAACCCGCAGAAGACCATCCCCAGCGCCATCGGCTCGGTGTTCTGGCGTATTCTGCTGTTCTACGTCGGTGCGTTGTTCGTGATCCTGTCGATCTACCCGTGGAATGAAATCGGCACCCAGGGCAGCCCGTTCGTGATGACCTTCGAGCGCCTGGGTATCAAGACCGCCGCCGGCATCATCAACTTCGTGGTGATCACCGCGGCGCTGTCGTCGTGCAACGGCGGCATCTTCAGCACCGGGCGCATGCTCTACAGCCTGGCGCAGAACGGCCAGGCGCCGGCCACCTTCGCCAAGACCTCGAGCAATGGGGTGCCGCGCAAGGCGCTGCTGTTGTCGATCTTTGCCTTGTTGCTCGGCGTGTTGCTCAATTACCTGGTGCCGGAAAAAGTCTTCGTCTGGGTGACGTCGATTGCCACCTTCGGGGCGATCTGGACCTGGCTGATGATCCTGTTGGCCCAGCTCAAGTTCCGCAAAAGCCTGAGCCCGGCCGAACAGAAAGCCCTCAAGTACCGCATGTGGCTGTACCCGGTCAGTTCCTATCTCGCGCTGGCGTTCCTGGTGCTGGTGGTAGGCCTGATGGCGTACTTCCCGGACACCCGCGTGGCGCTGTATGTAGGGCCGGTATTCCTGGTGCTGCTGACGGTGTTGTTCTACGTGTTCAAGTTGCAGCCGACTCAAGCGGCGGCACGCACCGCGAGCTGAGTTTCCTGCGCTCAACAAAAAGCCCCTTTCGGGGCTTTTTGTTTTTCAGGCGGTGGCGGGAGGCGCCGGTTGGGTGAGCCGTTTGTTCAAATCCAGCCAGGCCCCCAGCAGCGCCATCAGCCCGGCGCCTACCAATGCGGTGAAGATTTGCATGGCGAAGGCATCGCCGGTGATCGCATTGATCATGTCCGCCAGCGGTGCCAGCAGCACCCCCAGGCAGAACACCTCCAAGGAGTAGCGGCCCATGCGGCAGGTTTGCTGCGCCAGCCAGTTTTGCGTCCAGGCGTGGCCGGGTAGCAGCTTGGCGGTGACATAGGCCAGGGCCAGAAAGTGCAGCAGACGCACCGGCGACAGGTCGGTCTTGCTGATGGGGTACAGCAGGTCACTGAGCGCCGACGGCATCAGCGCGTCGTGGATTTCCGGCCAGCGCCACGAGAGCGTGAGAACCCCCGCCAACAGCGCATACACCGCCGCAGCGACGAACAACGGCTGACGCAACAGGCGCCGAGTCTTGACAGGGCGGGGTTGCCCGGCATGAATCGCCGCCGCGCCGCCCAGCACAAACAGCAACTGCCAGGTCACCGGATTGAAATACCACACGCCGTCGGCAATCGCTGCCAGGTTCCAGCCCAGATGCGGCGCCAGCAGGTACACCGTCAACGAAACAGCTACCACTGCCCAGGTCTTGCGCAACAGCAGCGGCAACACCAGCGGCAGGCAACCCAGCAGCACGATGTACAGCGGCAACGGGTCCATCAGGTTGGGTTTGAAGCGCAGCAGCAGTTCATCCACCAGGGCTTGCTGGGGATGAGTGACGAAGTGCGTCAAGCCCATCTCTTCAACGAGGTCGCGGGTTTCCACATGGCTGTTGGCGAAGAACACGATGCCCATCAGCATCGCCAGCAAGAAGATGTGCACCACGTACAGCACCCAGGTGCGCCGCCAGATCTTCACGCAGGCGATCAGATAACCATCGCGCTGCAGGATCTTGCCGTAGGCCAGCACGGCCGCATAACCGGCCAGGAACACGAAGACTTCCGCCGCGTCGCTGAAACCGAAGTTGCGCAAGGTGATCTGGCCCAGAGGGTTGTGGGGCACGTGATCCCAGAAAATAAAGATCAACGCCAGGCCCCGAAAAAAATCGATGCGCGGGTCGCGTCCTTTCAACATGGCAGCGGGCTCTTGAACAAGGGGTTTAGTAATGACAAGTGGACGACGGCTTCAGTCGAGCCGTACGTCGGGCGGGCGCAGGTTGGCGGTATTTGTAAGCAATTGCAAAGCTGAGTTTTTTGCTGAATGTCTCATCGCTTTGTTTAAACGTCGATGATCACCAGCGTGCCTTGACTGCCGGCGAGTACCGCGTGGGCGATGCCGGCTTCAACCAGGTACATCTGACCGGCGCCGACGTCGATGGCCTCCTCGCCAATAGACAGGCGCAAAAGGCCGTCGATCACCAACAGCCCTTCGTTGTAGTCGTGGCTTTCTTCTTCATAAGCCTGTGCATCCATGCGCAACACCTTGATCCGCGCCGGGCCGACCTGGCCCACGCGCGTGGATTTCCAGGTGTCCGGCAGTTGGGCGGCAAGGGCGGTGAAGTCGAGTAACGGCATGGTGAAGCTCCTTGTTTCAACGATGCCGTTCGGTGGTCCGGTTCAGCAGGAAAGTGGATGGTTTAGAACGTGTCCATCAGCAAAACCCGGCAGGGTTTGGCTTCGTATTGGTTGATCTGCGGCACCAGACGGGTGAAGTGTTCCGTCTGGCAGTGCGCATCGAGAGCGGCCTGGTCGGGCCATTGCTCGATAAAGATAAAGTGCCCGGGGTCTTTCTGGTCGACGAACAGATCGTAGGCAATACACAGGGGTTCCTGGCGGGTTTTTTCCACCAGTTCTGCATACCAGGGGCGCACGGTGTCGAGGTGTTCAGGTTTGATGAAGTCTTCGGCAATCACTTTCAGCATCGTATCGTTCCGTTAAAAACATCAGGCAGCCGCGATTTCATTCGGCTCAAAACTATCGGCCCGCGCCATCTGCCACATGCGCGAGTAGAACTCGCCGTTGACTTCGCCGGTGAGCAATTCGCCAGGCTTGAGGAACACGTGCAACTGCGAGAACAGCTTGATTTCGGTGGCCGACATGCGCCGCACCAGGTGTTTGGCCGAGAGCTGCGACGGATGATCCAGGCCGGCTGCCGCGAGCATTTCAGCCAAGGCTTTAAGCGTGTTGCGATGGAAGTTGAACACGCGCTGGGCCTTGTCCGGTACCACCAGGGCGCGCTGGCGCAGCGGGTCCTGGGTCGCGACGCCGGTGGGGCATTTGTTGGTGTGGCAGCTTTGCGACTGGATGCAACCTATGGCAAACATGAAGCCACGCGCCGAGTTGGCCCAGTCGGCACCGATGGCCAGGACGCTGGCGATATCGAAGGCGCTGACGATCTTGCCGCTGGCGCCGAGCTTGATCTTGTCACGCAGGTTCAGGCCCACCAGGGTGTTGTGCACGAACAGCAGGCCTTCACGCAGCGGCACGCCGATATGGTCGGTGAACTCTACCGGCGCGGCACCGGTGCCGCCTTCCTTGCCGTCGACCACGATAAAGTCCGGGAGGATGCCGGTTTCGAGCATGGCCTTGGCGATGCCCATGAACTCCCACGGGTGACCCAGGCAGAATTTGAAGCCCACCGGTTTGCCGCCGGACAGTTCACGCAACTGCGCGATGAACTGCATCATTTCGACCGGGGTGGAGAAGGCACTGTGACGTGACGGCGAGATGCAGTCTTCGCCCATCAGGATGCCGCGGGTATCGGCGATTTCCTGGGTGACTTTGTGCTTGGGCAGAATCCCGCCGTGGCCCGGCTTGGCACCCTGGCTCATCTTGATTTCGATCATGCGCACTTGCGGGTTCTGTGCCTGCACGGCGAAGCGCTCGGGGTCGAAGCGCCCGTCGCTGGTGCGGCAGCCGAAGTAGCCGCTGCCCAGTTCCCAGGTCAGGTCGCCGCCGTTTTCGCGGTGATAAGGGCTGATGCTGCCTTCGCCGGTGTCGTGGGCAAAGTTGCCGAGCTTGGCGCCCTGGTTCAGCGCGCGGATGGCGTTGGCGCTCAACGAGCCAAAGCTCATCGCCGAGATATTGAACACCGAGGCCGAGTACGGCTGCGTGCACTGCGGGCCGCCAACCATCACGCGAAATGCGCTGGGGTCGCTCAGCGGCGCGGGGCGCATGGAGTGGCCGATGAATTCGAAGCCCGACTGATACACGTCGATCAGCGTGCCGAAGGGTTTGTCGGCGGTTTCGTTCTTGGCGCGCGAATACACCAGCGAACGTTGGGCCCGCGAGAAGGGCAGGGCGTCGCTGTCGGACTCGAGCAGGTACTGACGGATTTCCGGGCGGATGGCTTCCACCAGGTAACGGATATTGCCCAGGATCGGGTAGTTGCGGCGTACCGCGTGGGGGCTTTGCAGCAGGTCGAACAGACCGATCAGGCTCAGTACACCGGTGACCAGGGTGATGGGCCACAGCCATTCATGTTCGATAAAAGGGAGGCTGGCGAGGGTGAAAATGACACAGGCAGCAAAGAACGCATAACGGCTTAACAAGGACAGGCTCATACGGTTTTTCCTTGGTTCAACTCTGAAGGTCGATCACCCATTCTGCGCCTGTTGCGAAACCGCGGACAAGGTTTGAGCGCGCAGAGGCCCATTTCAGAGGGGTTGGCGCGCGGAACTCATCGGTTGCCCCGAGCCACTTAAACACACGTTCCTCAACCTCTCCAAAGTGAGCCGACCATGAATATCAATACTGCCCTGACTGCGGTGGATCTCCTGACACGCCTGACCCAGGCGCCGGAGGCGCGTCCTGCTGCGCCTCAAGTGGCTTCCGGGCGTGAGCCGTTCATCACACCGACCCATCGCCAATTTCCGTCTGGCTTGCGCAATGACAACCCCTTGGTCAGGTCCAGGCTCGACCAGCAATTCTCGTCTTCATCGGGCCACCATCCACGGGCCGCATCAGCGCAAATGCCGGGAGGCGCCGAGCGCACTGGGCTACAAAAGGCGGCGGGCGACGTTGCTCGCAACACCTGGTTTATTCCCGGCTTGAGCAACATGCTCCATGGGGTGGAAAAGTCCGACGGCAGCTTGAGCGGCGCGTTGGCTGGGATGATAAACGGTGTTGATAAAACCCTGCAGACGGGCCTGGCCACGGCGGCTCTGGGGGCTGCGAGGGGCGATTGGATGGCGGTTGCCGATGGCTACTCGCAAGCGGTGGCCCATAACGAATCCACGCCCGACTCGGTCAAGTCGACGCTGGCGCTGTCCCACTCCGTGAGGAGCGTCGCGGCTAGTTCCGCTGCGCTTGCAGGAAAATAGAGAACAGCTCCGACTGGGATTTGATCCCCAGCTTGCTGTACATGTGCTTCTTATGGACTTTCACGGTTTCCACCGAGATTTCCAGCTTGCGCGCGATCTCCTTGCTGGAGCAGCCGCTGAGCATCAGGCGGCCCACGTCCAGCTCGCGGGCGGTGAGTTGGGCGCCCCAGTCGTCATTCTGGATCGGCGGCTGGGGCGTGCTGACCTGGTTGAGTTCAAAGGGCAGGCGCTGGCGCAGCAGGCTCAGCACCCAGGGCTGGATCAGCGACAGCAGGGCAATCTGCTGCGGGTCGAAACGCTGCTTCGAGCCCAGGGAGAGGCACAGGGTGCGCCCGTCCGGCAGGTGGCAATTGAACTGAATTTCATCGGCCACCACATTGAGGCGGAAGTAACGCTGGTAGTACTCGGTGAGTTCGAAATGCTCCGGCGCCACTTCAGCCAGGCGTAGCAGGCCGGTGTGCGAGTGTTCGCGGCTGGCGATATAGAAAGGGTCGAGCAGGTAGAGGCCGTTGAGATAATCCTGGAACAAATGGTCCGGGGTGCCGTCGGCGCCCGGGCATTCGGCGAACACCAGCGGGCGGTGTTCGCTGCTGAACAGCAACACCACCCAACTGTCGAACGGCACGTACTGGTCGAGCAGGCGCACCAGTTGGGTCCAGAAGTTGGCCTGGTCGAGGGCGTCTATCATTTGCCCGACTGAACGGTGCCAGGCGATGTCTTGCAGCGAAACGGTCATTCGTCTACCCCCATAGGGTTACCCCGGCGGCGTGATTTCCCCGGCGTGTGCGGCTGCGCATACTGCGCCACAGATAAAACCACAGGATGTCCCATGAAGGTCGAATTTGCCCAGTTGGCAGGCCGCGATAACGGCACAGCTTACAACCTTGAGCGCGCGTTGGCGGCGATTGCTGCAAGTGCAAGCGACACGCAACTGATCGTATTCCCGGAAACCCACCTCATGGGCTTCCCGACAGCCGAGACTGTCGCCGCCATCGCCGAGCCGGTGGATGGCCCTACTGTGCAGGCGATTATCCAGGCCGCCCAGGCGCGCAATATCGCGGTGGTGATCGGCATGGCCGAGAGCGACGGCGGCCAATTCTATAACACCACCTTGCTGATCACCCCCGAAGGTATCGCGCTGCGTTATCGCAAGACCCACCTGTGGGCCTCGGACCGTGGCGTGTTCACCCCGGGTGATCGCTACGCCACTTGCGTGTGGAACGGCGTGCGCGTGGGCCTGCTGATCTGCTACGACATCGAGTTCCCGGAAAGCGCCCGCGCCAATGCGCAGCTGGGTGCTGAATTGCTGATCGTCACAAACGGCAACATGGACCCGTACGGCCCCACGCACCGCACCGCGATCATGGCCAGGGCCCAGGAAAACCAGGCGTTTGCGCTGATGGTCAACCGCGTGGAAGAGGGCGATGGCGGCCTGCTGTTCGCCGGCGGCAGCGCCCTGGTGGACCCGTTCGGCACCTTGCTGTTCGAAGCCGGGCGCGAGGCCGGGCAATTTACCGTCGAGCTGGACCTCGACCAGTTGGCGGCGGCGCGCAAGGACTACCGCTACCTGGATGACCAGCGCTTGAAATTGCCCGGTGAGGTGATTGAGCACCCTGACGGCACGCGCGAGCTGCTGATCCCTGGAAACTGATGGAGCTCCTGTGGCGAGCGGGCTTGCCCTGCGGCCCCAAAACCTGCCACCGCGGGTTGTCTGGAAAAATGCGCTGAGCGCAATGGGGGCTGCTGCGCAGCCCAACGCGGGGCAAGCCCGCTCGCCACAATAAAACGGCTGGGCCTATCAATCGGCCTGGCCTTGTAAATCGGTTTGACCATAAGAAAAAAGACGTCCGCTTCACCGACTTCAGTTCTGCCATAAATCTAATAAATCAGCGGAGAATCGCTCATGGCTCGTTTGCAACGCACCCTGTCGTTAGGGTCGGTGGTGCTGTTTGGCATCGCCTATATGACGCCGATCATTGTGCTCGGCACCTTCGGCATCCTCGCGCAATCCACCGCCGGCATGGTCCCTGCCGCCTACCTGGCAGCGCTGGTGGCAATGTTCTTTACCGCCATGAGCTACGGGCGCATGGCCTCGGCGTTCCCGGTGGCCGGTTCCGCCTACAGCTACGTGCGCAAGGCGATCAGCCCCAAGCTGGGCTTTATCGCCGGCTGGGCGGTGTTGCTCGATTACCTGTTCCTGCCCATGGCCATCTGGCTGATCGGCGCGGCGTACCTCAACTCGGCGTTCCCTGCGGTGCCGCAATGGGTCTGGGTGCTGGCGTTTATCGGCATCACCAGCGTCATCAACATCATTGGCCTCAAGCTGGCGAATGGCATCAACGCGTTGCTGATGCTGGTGCAGTTTCTGGTGCTGATCGCGTTTGTCGCGCTGTGCATCCACTACATCGGCGGTGATGCGAGCAAGCCCTTGTGGACCGTCGCCCCGTTCTTCAACGGCCAGATGCAGATGCCGCTGATCATGAGCGGCGCCGCCATCGCCTGCTATTCGTTCCTGGGTTTTGACGCGGTCAGCACCCTCACCGAAGAAACCCGCGACCCTCGCCGCACCATCCCGCGGGCGATCATGTTGATCACGCTGATCGGCGGGCTGATTTTCGTGGCGGTGTCCTATTTTGTGCAGATCGCCCATCCGTCCTTCGAATTCGCCAATGTCGATTCGGCGGCGTATGAAATCGCGCGCAACATCGGCGGCGACCTGTTCGTGTCGATCTTCCTGATCGGCCTGATCGTCGGCCAGTTCGCCTCGGGGCTGTCGGCCCAGGCCAGTGGCTCGCGCCTGCTGTTTGCGATGGGCCGCGACGGCGTATTGCCCAAGTCGTTCTTTGGCACCTTGCATGCGCGGTTCGGCACGCCGGTCAACAGTATCCTGCTGTGTGCAGCGGTGGCGCTGCTGGCGTTGAAGCTGGACGTGACCACCTCCACATCGTTCATCAACTTCGGCGCGTTCCTGGCGTTCAGCCTGGTGAACCTGTCGGTGATCTTTCACTACTGGATCGGCGCCCAGCAGCGTGGCGTTCGTGAGTTGATCCTGTTCCTGGTGTTCCCGACCATTGGCTTGCTGGCGGACCTGTGGCTGATGATCAGCCTCGACCATCTGGCGATCTACCTGGGCCTGGTGTGGTTGGCGATCGGCCTGGTTTACCTGGGTTTCCTCACGCGCGGCTTCTCCCGACAGCCGCCGGAAATGGACTTCCAGGAGGCCGCATAGAAGCGTACGGCCTATTCTTATTGCAATCGGTTCTCGTTTGGGTGCATGATTTGTGTTACTGTATAACACATCAAATGCACCCAGACGCCCCGGAGGCCTTATGAAAGCTGGTATCCATCCCGACTACCGTACCGTGTTGTTCCATGACACCGCCGCCGATGTGTTCTTCCTGATCGGCTCCACCGCCGACAGCGACCGCACGCATAAACACAGCGACGGCAACACCTACCCTTACATCCCGCTGGACGTGTCCAGCGCCTCGCACCCGATCTACACCGGCCAACAGCGCAAGACCCAGGCCGAAGGCCGTATTGCCGGGTTCAACAAGCGTTTCGCTTCGTTTGGCTCCAGCCCGAAAAAAACCGAGGCGTGAGGGATCCGCGTTTCACCTCGAAGGCCGCTCCAGAGAATGGAGCGGCTTTTTTTTGCGCTACTGACCACTCGTCGCCGTATTCCAGTGCTTTTCCAGCCTTGCGTTGAATATCTCGAAAACCAATGTAGAGTTGGGCTTTAACGAATAACGTTAAGCGTTAACCGATGATAAGAAGCTTTAAATGCGCTGACACCAGGACCGTTTTTGAGACCGGTCGATCCAGGCGCTGGTCCGCCATCCTGTCGGTGGTGGAACGAAAGCTGAGCATGCTCGATGCAGCGGTAGAACTTGCTGACTTGCGTTCCCCACCTGGGAACAGGCTGGAACCCTTGTATGGCGACCGAGAGGGGCAACACAGTATCCGAATCAATGGTCAATTCCGGGTCTGTTTCGTTTGGGGCCCTAACGGTCCGGAAAACGTTGAAATTGTGGATTACCACTGAGGTGAATCATGTTTAAGAACGGCATGCGACCTGTGCACCCTGGAGAAATTCTCAAGGAGGAGTACTTGGAGCCGCTGGGCCTGACGGCCGCCGCCCTTGCAAGGGCGCTGCACGTTTCTGCGCCGACGGTGAATGACATTGTGTTGATGCGTCGCAGCATCAGTGCCGATGTTGCATTACGCCTGGCAGCTGCGTTGGAAACGTCCGCGCAGTTCTGGCTGAACCTGCAGACGGCCTATGATCTGCGCACAGCGGAAATCGCCAAGGGCGACCAGATAGCCAAAGAGGTCGAGAAGGTTGCGCATTGTGCGTAGTGCTGGATCTGCCTTTATCCGAACCCGGTGAAAAAACCGGGTTTTTAATGCCTGATGGAAATGCGTGATATCGAAGGGCCATCAGCTTTCAAAAAACCAACTAAACTCCTCAGTAATCGCCAAGGAGGCCGTGAACCACAACAACAAGGAAACCCAACCGACGATCCGAGGTGTGCCATGGGAGAGTCAGTGGCTTTCACCGATACCGAACGCGCCGTCGTGCTGCTGATCGATGCCCATCCGCAGGTGCTGCACAGCCTGACGCACCTGCTGCGGCTGGAGCCCTTCGAACTGCACAGCGCCACTTGCGCGGCCGATGCCCTGGCCATCCTCGCCAGCCAACCCGTCGACCTGGTGATGAGCGCTGCGCGCCTGCCCGACATGGACGGCGCGTCATTGCTGGCGCATATCCACCAGCACTATCCCCATACGGTGCGCATCCTGCTGACCAGCGAGACCGACCTGACCCTGATCATCAAGGCCATCAACGAAGGCGAGATCTACCGCTACCTGAGCAAACCCTGGAAGGATGAAGAGTTGTTGCTGGCGCTGCGCCAATCCCTGGCGCATCAGCATTCGGAGCGCGAGCGTGCGCGGCTGGAGCAACTGATCCAGCAGCAGAACGACGCACTCAAGCAGCTCAACACGACCCTGGAAAAACGCGTGGCCTCGCGCACCAGCGAGCTGCAGCAAACCGCCGACATGCTTGACCTGGCCTACGAAGAACTCAAGCACAGCTATGCCACCGGCGCCGAGGTGTTCTCGCTGCTGGCCAACCTGCGCCTGCCGCGCGCGAAGCAGACCAACCGGCAGATCATCGAACTGGTACGCACCTGGTGCGTGGCCCATGGCGAAGACTGCGCCAGCAATCGCGACCTGACCATGGCCGCCGCGCTCTACAACATCGGCAAGTTGAGCTGGAGCGACAGCATGATGGCCTCGCCCTCGGACTTGCTGCACAGCAGCGACCGCGAACGGTATCGCGCCTACCCGGCCCAGAGCGAATCACTGCTGATGACCCTGGAGCCGATGAAAGATGCCGCGCGCCTGATCCGCCATCATCAGGAGCGCTGGGACGGCAGTGGCTTTCCCGATCACCTCAAGGGCGAAGCGATTCCCGCCGGGTCGCGGCTGTTGAAGTTGGCAGTGGATTTTATCGAGCTGCAAAAGGGCCTGATCCTCGAGCGGCAGATGAACAGCGATGAAGCGCTGCTGTACATCCGCAAATACGCCGGGCGGCTGTATGACCCGCTGTTGGTCGAAGACTTTGTGCAGGTCTGCGCAACCTACTTGAATGACGTCACCTTGGGCGACCCCAACGTCAAAGTGCTCGGCACTCGCGAGCTGGAGGAGGGCATGGTGCTGGCGCGCAATCTGAATGCCGACAACGGCATGCTGCTGCTCAATGCCGGCAAGGTGCTGAACCTGCCGCTGGTGGATAAGTTGATCGCGTTCGAAACCATGGAGGGTGCGCGCTACAGCGTGTTTATCAAGCACCTCGAGGTGTTGTCATAAGGCGGCTGTGGCCTCGATCTCGAACAGAATATCGGGGTGAAACAGCGCGGCGACGCCGATCAGGGTCGAGGTCGGGTGGCAGCCTTTTTCACCCAGGCGTTGCGTCAGCACCGGCATGGCTTCAAAAAACTGCGCCATGTCTTTCACGTAGTACGTCACCCGCACGACCTGCCCCAATTGAGCACCACCTTCGGCAAGTACCGTCTCCAGGTTGTCCAGCGCCTGGAGGATCTGCGCGGCCATATCGTCTTTGTGCAGCGGGTTACCGTCGGCATCGACTGAGGTTTGCCCGGCGCAGAGGATCAGGCGGGCGTTGGCGCTGATCACCCGGCCCTGCACAAAACCATGTGCGTCCTGCCAGCGCCAGGGGTTGAGTATCGAGTTTTTCAGCGTGCTCGCCACGGCGCTGCGGCTGGCGGTGTAGGCCAATAGGGGCAGGGCCGCCGTCGCGAGCAGGCCTTTGATCAGATGTCTTCTGAAGAGGGTGATGGGCATTTCCGTACTCCGGTTTAGTGACTGGGCGCGGAGGTGCCAGAACCCTTGGGGTTCAGCCTTCGTGGCGTTCGCCTTTAAGCGCAGTGGCCGGGGGCGTCAGCACGAAAATCGCGCGAAAGGGGCTGTCTGCCAGGTTGGCGAACTCATGGGGTTCGGCAGTGCTGAACGCCAGGCTGTCGCCTTCCTGCATTTCAAAAATATCCTCGTTGACCTGAATGCTGCCGTGCCCGGCAGTGACAATCACCAGTACCGAGGTGTCGCCGTAGGTCAACTGGCCTGTCCGGTCGCCTGGGGCCATGTCCAGTTCGTAGGCTTCAACGTGCTTGAACGGCCTCGGCGTAATCAAATACTTGCGCGACCGCACTCCCCACTTCACATAGGGCCGTTCGGCCTGGCGAACCACGCGCGAAGTCGAGCTGATTTGGGCGTCGCTGACCAAGTCGCCCAGTGAAACACCCAGTGCATTGGCGATTCGCACAAGGTTGGCGAAACCTGGAGCGGCTTTGCCGTTCTCGATCTGGCTGATCATGCTCGCGCTGGTGCCTGCCTCTTCGGCCAGGCGGCGCACGGTCAGTTGACGCATTTTGCGAAAATCGCGGATTTTCTGGCCCAGCACGGCCATGTCGGCGTGGGGTGGCAATACAGTGGTCATTGATTGCTTTGTTCCATTCAGTTGAACAAAATGTTCAATAGTTTGTCAATGGGCTTGAATGCAGCGTTCATGTTAATTGAATTATTTGTTCAGAGGCTGCGGCGTTTGCTGAAGCGCTGGCCGGCATGTGATCCTTGCGCCTTTTGCTTTCCAAGGACGACTTATCCATGACCTCGACCATCCGCATCGCCGCCGCCCTTTTGATTGGCAGTGACGGCCAGACCCTGCTGGTGCGCAAGCGCGGCACCCAGGCGTTCATGCAACCTGGCGGCAAGATCGACGCCGGCGAGCAACCTGCCGAGGCGCTGGCGCGTGAGCTGTTTGAGGAGCTGAACCTGCGTATCGAGCCCGGCGCTGCGACCTACCTCGGCCAGTTTTCGGCACCTGCTGTCAACGAGCCGGGTTTCACCGTGGAAGCCGAGCTGTTCCAGGTGCAGATCGACGTCCCGGTCACCCCCGCCGCCGAGATTGAAGAGGTGCGCTGGATCGACCCCGCCGGCGATGGTGGCTTGCTATTGGCGCCGTTGACCCGTGATCTGATCCTGCCGTTCTATCGCGCGTCGCTGACCACCCCGGCCTGATCGCCCCTTGCGCGTCAGCGCACCGCGCTGACGCCATCCAGGGTGGAAAACGAGGTGTCCTTGGCCGTCAGCAGGAAGTCGCGCATATACGGCGCGTCCAGCATGTCCGCGCGGATGCCCGCATACAGCGTGGCAAACAGGCCTTTCTCGCCCAGGCGCTTGGCCTTCACGTAACCCCGTGAGCTGTATTCATGCAGCGCCCAATGGGGCATGCCGCACACGCCGCGGCCGCTGGCGACCAGTTGCATCATCATCACCGTCAGCTCCGAGGTGCGCACCTGGGCCGGCTCCACATCGGCCGGCTCGAGGAAGCGCGTGAAAATGTCCAGGCGGTCGCGCTCCACCGGGTAGGTGATCAGGGTTTCGGTCAGCAGGTCTTCGGGCACGATGTAGGACTTGTGCGCCAGTGGGTGTTGATTGGCCACCGCGAGCATGGCTTCGTAGGTGAACAACGGCACGTAGGTGATGCCCGGCAATTCCAGTGGATCGGACGTCACCACCAGGTCCAGGTCGCCACGGGCCAGGGCTGGCAGCGGCGCAAACGCGAAGCCCGAGGCCAGGTCCAGCTCGACTTCCGGCCAGGCATCGCGGAACTGGTCGATGGTCGGCATCAGCCACTGGAAGCAGCTGTGGCACTCGATCGCCATGTGCAAACGCCCGGCGGTACCGCCGGCCAATCGTGCGATGTCACGCTCGGCGCCGCGCAGCAGCGGCAGGGTCGCATCGGCCAGTTGCAGCAGACGCAGACCGGCGCTGGTGAAGCGCAGCGGCTTGGTCTTGCGCACGAACAACGGCATGCCCAGGCGTTCCTCCAACTCCTTGAACTGGTGGGACAGCGCCGACTGCGTCAGGTGCAGGCGCTCGGCGGCTTCTACCAGGCTGTCGGCTTCGCGCAGGGCGTGCAGGGTCTTGAGGTGGCGGATTTCGAGCACGGGCTCTCCATGAAGACAATTTGTGAAGAATTGGAATGGCGTGAGTTTGTCTCATGTTACAGGCCGTGTCGACCATGACCACTGGGCACTCTTCATCAAACTGTCACGCAACTGTGGCAGCGCGCTCGAACAAACTTCATCAGACTCGCGTTCTACTGGGGTTCTGTGTTTCGGTGTTTTCCATGCGCGTGTTGCTTTTATTGGCCGCTTTCATGTTCGGCCTGCCGTCTTTTGCGGCGTCTCGATGTGATGTCAATGTCCCGACCCAAACGGTCGACCTGGAAACGGTCAGCATCGCCTACCAGAGCATCGGGCGGGCGTCCGATCCCGCGTTGCTGCTGGTCATGGGCCTGGGCGGGCAGTTGATCCACTGGCCGGATGAAGTGGTGGTGGCGTTGTGCGAACAGGGCTTTCGGGTGATCCGCTACGACAACCGGGATGTCGGCCTGTCCACCTGGCGACAGGCACCTGCCAGCGCCAACCTGACCTTCGAAGTGCTGCGCTACAAGCTCGGCCTGCCGGTGGCGGCGCCCTACACGCTGACTGACATGGCCGACGACGCCCTGGGCCTGATGGACGCGTTGCAGGTCCGCCAATTCCATGTGCTGGGCGCGAGCATGGGCGGCATGATCGCCCAGCACCTGGCGGCCATGGCGCCGCAGCGGGTCGAAAGCCTCACGCTGATCATGACCAGTTCCGGCGCCGAAGGCCTGCCGGCGCCGAGTGCGGCGTTGGTGCAATTGCTGTCGCGGCGCAGCGCACCGAACCGTGAAGTCGCGCTGGAGCAGCAGGCGGATTTGTTGGCAGCCCTGGGCAGCCCGTCGGTGAAAGATGATCGCCAGGTGCTGCTGCAGCAGGCGGCGCTGTCCTACGACCGCGCCTTCAACCCCGACGGCGTGAAGCGCCAGATCATGGCGATCCTCGCCGAGCCAAGCCGGGTACCGTTGCTCAACCAGTTGCGCGTGCCCACCCTGGTGGTCCACGGCACGGCCGACCCGTTATTGCCGGTGATGCACGGCGTGCATTTGGCGGCGCATATCCAGGGCAGCCAGCTGAAACTGATTCCAGGCCTGGCCCATCGGTTCCAGGAAGCCTTCAAGGCGCCGCTGCTGGCGGCAGTGCTGCCGTACCTGCAAGCCCATCGCGAAGATGCCGCCCATTGGGCGCAGATTGACCTGGGCGAGCCTTCGAAGGTGTTGTGACATTGGTGTATCGTGCAATTTTTGCGGCGCATTGCCAGCGAGGTTGCCTACCATGAGTACTCCCCTGAAAATCGATTTCGTCAGCGACGTGTCCTGCCCCTGGTGCATCATCGGCCTGCGTGGCCTGACCGAAGCCCTCGACCAGCTTGGCGCCGAGGTGCAGGCCGAGATTCATTTCCAGCCGTTCGAACTGAACCCGAACATGCCGGCCATCGGTCAGAACATCGTCGAGCACATCACTGAAAAGTACGGCTCCACTGCCGAAGAATCCCAGGCCAACCGTGCGCGCATCCGCGACTTGGGCGCGGCGTTGGGCTTTGCCTTTCGTACCGATGGCCAGAGCCGTATCTACAACACGTTCGATGCGCACCGCCTGTTGCACTGGGCCGGGCTGGAAGGCTTGCAGTACAACCTCAAGGAGGCGCTGTTCAAGGCATATTTCACCGATCAGCAGGACCCTTCCGATCACGCCACGCTGGCAATCATTGCTGAAAGCGTCGGGCTGGATATCAAGCGGGCGGCCGAGATTCTCGCCTCCGACGAATACGCCGCCGATGTCCGCGAGCAAGAGCAGTTGTGGATATCCCGGGGCGTGACCTCGGTGCCGACCATCGTGTTCAACGATCAGTATGCGGTCAGCGGTGGCCAGCCGGCCGACGCCTTCGTGGGCGCGATTCGCCAGATTATCCGCGAGGCGAAAGGCTAAGCCTGTGGGTGGGGGCTGGCTTGCCTGCGATGGTCTGCGCGGTCTGCCGGATAGGCCGAGGTGCCGGCATCGCTGGCAAGCCAGCGCCTGCAGGGCGCGCGGGTTCTTCAGTCAAACTTGTAGCTGATCGCGGTCTGCACCTGGCCCTGGTTTACATCCCCGGTGTCCTTGACGATGGTGCTGTTGGCCGCCGAACCCACCAGGTGGACCCAACTGGCGCTGGTCAGCAGTGACCAGTTGTCCGCCAGGGGGAATTCGAAACTCTGGGTCAGCGTCAGGTTCTGGAAGCCGGCACTCGCGTTGTAGGCGCGAATGCCCGAGGCCGCGGATTCCTTGTCGTCGACGCCGAAAAAGGTCTGGGTCTGGCGGGCGTCGGCAAAGTGCGCCAGCAAGCCGGTGCTGCCAATGATCCCGCCGCCGAGCGGGTAGCCGAGTTCGCCGCCGACCTTGCCCAGCACGCCGCTTTGATCACGTCCGCCGCCGACGGCCTGGCCCATCTGGGCGTACACGCGCCAGAAGTCGGCCGGCGCGTATTGGATGAAACCGCCCACCTCGGCCATGTCCGAGACATTGCGCAGACCGCGCAGTGAGCCGTTGGCGGTACGCCCCGGCAGGTAATTGATGTACGGGCCGGCGGTGAAGCCGTGGGTGTCCAGCGCGCTCCAGGTCAGGCCATCGTCGGTGCC
Organism: Pseudomonas sp. PS01298; assembly: GCF_029959745.1. Classification (NCBI taxonomy): domain Bacteria; kingdom Pseudomonadati; phylum Pseudomonadota; class Gammaproteobacteria; order Pseudomonadales; family Pseudomonadaceae; genus Pseudomonas; species Pseudomonas sp. PS01298. Next base: position 70,714 of record NZ_JASCPP010000018.1, read on the forward strand.
CAGGCTGACCGGGCCCCAGTCCAGGTCGAAGTAGGGAATGGGCCGGGTTTCGTAGCGACTGCCCGTCGGGTCGTGGGGTTGATAGCTGACGCCCGCGCCCATCTCGCCGGTAATGCCTTGGGCCAATGCCGTGCTGGAAAAGCCCCACAGCCCCAGGAGGCCGGCGAATACAGCAGAAGTCACCTTGAACATGCAGCGGTTTCCTTATCTGGACATACGCGCATTCACGCGCGAAGGGCGTCCCTGGCGCAAGCACTCATCTTGTTTGTAGCGAGCTACAAAAATTGTAGCTTGCGCGACACATATCTCCCGACAAATCCACGCAAAGCCCAGCCCCGCTGGGTTTTCGCCAGTTGGCACGCTCCCTGCTCTACTCCAGTGGCAAGCGCACAGAGCGCTCTTCTTCAAGCCCTCCAACTCAAGGAAAGGCAATGATCCACTGGCATATCGTGTGTGACTTCGACGGGACCATCACCCCCACCGATGTCATCGACAACGTCCTCCAACGCTTCGCCGGCCCCGAGTGGGAAACCATCGAACAGGAATGGCTGGATGGGCATATCGGTTCCCGCGAATGCCTGAGCCGCCAACTGGCACTGATCAAGGCGACCCCGACTGAACTGCTGGCGTACTTCGACAGTGTCGAGATCGATCCGGACTTCCCGGACTTCGTCGATCACGTCATGGGCCTGGGCGCGACCATCGAAGTGGTCAGCGACGGCATCGAACAAGGCATCGCGCGCATCCTGTCGCGCAACTACGTGACCTTGCTGCCGATCCTCGCCAACCGCCTGCGCCAGGTCGACCAGAACAGCTGGCGCATCGACTTCCCGTACGCCAGCGATGCCTGCCGTGCCGCTTCCGGCAACTGCAAGTGCAAGTCCACCCCGCGCAACAAGCGCGTGCTGGTGATCGGCGACGGCAAGTCCGACATGTGCGTGGCCTCCACCGCCGACTTCGTGTTCGCCAAAGGCAGCCTCGCCGACTACTGCGTGGCCAACAACATTCCTCACGCGCGCTTCGACACCTTCGCCGAAGTGCCTGCATTGCTGGCGCAACTGCCGCAGGGCATCGCCGCCAACGCCAGCGCTTTTGCTGGCGAACTGTCTACCGAAAATCAGGAACTCTTCCACCATGTCTGATATCCGTATCGCTACCGCCGAAGACCAGGTCCTTCTGGATAAAGAAGCCAAGTATTGCTCCTACGGTGACACCGTTCACTACATCGAGCCGCCGCGTATTTTCAGCCGTTGCGAAGGCTCCTACGTGTGGGACACCGAAGACCAGGCCTACCTCGACCTGCAAATGTGGTACTCGGCCGTCAACTTCGGCTACGCCAACCCGCGCCTGAACAACGCGTTGAAGCAGCAGATCGATACCCTGCCGCAAATCGCCAGCCAGTACCTGCACAAAGGCAAGATCGAGCTGTCGGAAATGATCGCGGTCGATGCCAAGAAAAAATTCGGCCTCGACGGTCGCGTGCACTTCAACGTCGGCGGTTCGCAGTCGATCGAAGACTCGCTGAAAGTGGTGCGCAACGCCACCAACGGCAAGAGCCTGATGTTCGCCTTCGAAGGCGGTTACCACGGCCGTACCCTCGGTGCGTCGTCGATCACTTCCAGCTACCGCTACCGTCGCCGCTACGGCCACTTCGGCGAGCGTGCGCAGTTCATCCCGTTCCCGTACCACTTCCGCGGCCCTAAAGGCATGACCAAGGAAGAGTACGGCAGCCACTGCGTGCAGCAATTCGCCCGTCTGTTCGAGACCGAATACAACGGCGTGTGGGACCCGAAAGTCGGCCAGAGTGAATACGCCGCGTTCTACGTCGAGCCGATCCAGGGCACCGGCGGTTACGTGATCCCGCCGATGAACTTCTACCGCGAACTCAAGCAGGTGCTCGACCAGCACGGCATCCTGATGGTGTCCGACGAAATCCAGATGGGCTTCTACCGTACCGGCAAGCTGTGGTCGATCGAGCACTTCGACGTGCAACCGGACGTGATCGTGTTCGGCAAGGCGCTGACCAACGGCCTCAACCCACTGGGCGGCATCTGGGCCCGTGAAGAGTTGATCAACCCGAAGATCTTCCCGCCAGGTTCGACCCACTCCACCTTCGCCTCCAACCCACTGGGTACGGCGGTCGGCCTGGAAATGTTCAAGATGACCAACGAAGTCGACTACGGCGCGATGGTCATGGCCAAGGGCAAATACTTCCTGGAAGGCCTGCAGGACCTGCAGAAACGTTTCCCGATCATCGGCGACGTCGACGGCCTGGGCCTGGCCCTGCGCTGCGAAATCTGCGGCCCGGATGGCTTCACCCCGGACAAGGCGACCCTGGACTACATGGTCGAAGAAGGCATGAAGGGCGACATGGTCGTTGATGGCCAGAAACTCGGGCTGATCCTCGACGTGGGCGGATACTACAAAAACGTGATCACCCTGGCGCCGTCGCTGGAAATCAGCTACCCGGAAATCGACCTGGGCCTCAAGCTCCTCGAGCAACTGCTGGTGCGGGCGACCAAACGGTGAACAGCCTCGGGATCGACCTCGGTGAAGGTGATGCCGGCTTCGTTCTCGGTGAAGGTCCGGTCGGGATCCTGTTGATCCACGGCCTGACCGGCACCCCGACGGAATTGCGCCAGGTCGCCAAGGGCCTGGCCAAGGCGGGTAACTGCACGGTCTACGTGCCCACCCTGGCCGGGCACTGCGGCGATAACAGCGACCTGCAGGCCACCGGCTGGCTGGACTGGTACGAAGGCGTGCGCAAGACCTTCGTCCAGGTCAAGCAACGCCACGCGCAAGTCTTTGTCGGTGGCTTGTCCATGGGCGCGGTGATGTCTATGTACGTGGCTGCCGAGCACCCTGGGCAAGTCGCCGGGCTGTTGATGTATTCCACCACCTTGAAGTACGACGGCTGGAGCATTCACAAGCTGGCGTTTTTGACGCCATTGCTGATGAAGATTCCGTTCGGCGTGCACATCTGCCGCTTCGAAGAGAAGCCGCCGTATGGCATCAAGAACGAACGCCTGCGGGCGATCGTCGAGCGCCAGATGAAGGAAGGGGAGAGCAGCGAAGCCGGTCTGCTGACCATGGAAGGCATCACGGTGCGCGAGTTGCATCGGATGAACGCCGTGGTCAAGAAACGCATGCCCGAGGTCAAGGTACCGGCGCTGGTGCTGCACTCCATCGAGGACGACATCACCAGCCGCTGGAACGCCGATTACGTGGAACGCCACCTCGGCGGGCCGGTGACCAAGATCCTGCTGGACAACTGCTATCACATGATCACCGTCGACCTGCAATACCGCCGGGTGATCGAGTTGAGTGCCGAGTTTGTCGAGCAGCATGCGCGCATCAGTGGTGAGCGGGTTTCACAGGGGCAACGAGCTTCTGCGGCTGAAGCTGGTTTACACGGTGAGGCAGCTTCGCATGCTGGATCTGGTTTGCAGGCTGAACCTGCTGCTTATGCTGAAGCTGTTTTCCAGGCTGAACCTGCTGCTCATGCTGAACCTATTTTCCAGGCTGAACCTGCTGCTGATGCTCAACCTAGTTTCCAGGCTGAACCTGCTGCTTATGCTCAACCTGTTTTCCAGTCTT